>JAICWL010000032.1 GCA_025934835.1 Fimbriimonadaceae bacterium | reverse complement strand
GCGGCCCGGCAAGCGGTGATGAGGGACCCCAATTGGAACGGTGGCGCATACGAGCCCGGCGCCGAACCGAGCGGAGGCCTCGCGGTTGCCCGTATGATCGGCCATCTGTCGTTTCTCAGCGAGGCGGCATTCCAGGCAAAATTCGCAAGGCGGCTTCAAGACAAGGACCGACTCGACTACAGAATGGGTGTCGAATTTCAGGTTGAGAGCTACCTCAGCTATCAAGGCGACAAGTTCACTCGGCGATTCGACGCCAACAGCCTCCTCGTGCTTACGAAAGCGATCGACTATTACGACTTGAAAACTCTGGCAGGATCGAAGTCGGAATACCTGTTCACGAGCTTCACCTCGGACTGGCTCTACCCGCCGCACCAGAGCTCCGAGCTTCACCAGATGGCGGTTGCGGCAGGGTGCGAGAGCCGGAACGTGCTGATCGACCTGCCATTCGGCCACGATGCCTTCCTACTGGATGGCGACGTGCAGGGCAAGGTGGCACGGGAGTTCTTCGCCTCTTAGAGGTTTGCACCAGCCGCGCAAGATCCACCCGCCCCAACCCGGTCGCTGGTACAACGTCTAACAAAGGATGTCGGAGCTTCGCTATCACCCGTTCCTGGACACGTGGGTCATCACCGCGACACACCGACAGGACCGCACGTTTCTCCCCCCGCCCGACTACTGTCCCCTCTGTCCCACTCGGCCAGGCGGATTTCCCACCGAGGTGCCGTTCCCTAGCTACGACATCGTCGTGTTCGAGAACAAGTTTCCGTCGCTCAGCGAGAGGCCGCCCGAGCCTGCCATTCATGGAACCGACCTGCTGCCAGTGCGGCCAAGCTGCGGAGTTTGCGAGGTGGTGTGCTACTCCCAAGTGCACGCGAGCACCTTCGCCACACTGCCCTACCTTCAAGTTCGGAAGCTGGTGCGCATATGGAAGGAGCGATATGAGGACCTCGGCTCGCGCGACGAAGTCGAGTACGTGTTCATTTTCGAGAACAAGGGAAGAGAGATCGGCGTGACGCTCTTCCATCCACACGGGCAAATCTACGCCTACCCGTTTATCCCGCCCACGCCCACGACGGAGCTTTCTTGCGAGCGGACCTACTTTGAGCGCACGGGCCGGCTGTTGATGGCCGATTGGCTCGGCGCCGAGCTGTCCGAGCCGGAGAGCGCCGGGCGGGTGATTTATCAAAACGACAACTTCGCGGCCGTCGTGCCGTTCTTCGCGCGGTATCCGTACGAGGTCTGGGTCGCGCCGCGCACGCACGTCCCGTCATTGGCCCAGATGGAAGCGCCGATGCTCGACGATCTGGCGGATGCGCTGCTCGTAGTCGCGCGGAAATATGATCTTCTGTTCGGGTTCTCGCTGCCCTATATCATGCTGATGCATCAGGAGCCGACGACTCCGGGGTTCGAGTTCAACTGGTTCCACGTGGAGTTCTATCCACCGTATCGAACCAAGACGAAGCTCAAGTACCTCGCGGGAAGCGAGGCCGGGGCCGGAGCGTTCATCAATGACACACTGCCGGAAGCGACCGCCGGGACATTAAGAGGGCTCGACGTGGGTTCCGTCCGCAAGTAGAGCCCGTTCGGGTATGATTTACAACCGTGCTCCGGAGCATCGCTTCCGGGGCCGTTTTGTGCGCTTCATAGTTGCGCGCGGCGGGGCGACCCCACTGGGGCAACGCCGTGGCCTTGGGCCCGACAAGCCGCTCGAACAGGGGAAGCGAAGGAGAACGACATGATCCAGGGGATCCTGGGGACCAAGATCGGAATGACCCACCTCTTTCGGGAGGACGGGAAAATGATTCCGGTCACCGTCGTGCAGGCGGGTCCGGTCTTCGTAACACAGATTAAGACGCAAGATAAGGACGGCTACGACGCCGTACAGGTAGGGTTCGGCGAGATCAAAGACAAGAATCTCACCTTCCCCAAGTACGGACACTTGAAAAAGGCCGGCCTTACCAAGAACCTGCGGACGCTGAAGGAGTTCCGCGTGGATTCCGCCGACGGGCTGAGCCTCGGCCAGGAGATCCGTGCCGACATCTTCGCGGAAGGTGACGACGTCACCGTCACCTCGAAGAGCAAAGGGCGCGGATTTGCAGGCGGTGTCAAGCGCTATCACTTTCGCGGTCAGCACATGACGCACGGCTACATGACCCACAGACGACCGCTATCGAGCGGCGCGACCGGTCCGCAGCGCGTGTTCAAAGGCACCCGAAAGCCGGGCCACATGGGAGACGCCCGAGTAACCCAGAAGGGCCTCAAGGTGGTCAAGGTCGACGTCGAGCGCAATCTCCTGCTGATCGACGGTAGCGTCCCCGGCGGCAATGGCAGCCTGGTGGTCGTGAACAAGGCTAGGTAATTCGATGGCAGAGCTAGAAGTAAGAAAGAAAGACGGAAAGGCTGCCGGCAAAGTCGCGATCAGCGACAAGCTCGCCAGTGCCACCCCCAGCATGACCACGGTGCATCGCACGGTCGTCGCTGAAGAGGCGAACGCGCGGCAAGGCACCCAAAAGGCCAAGACCCGCAGCGAGGTGCGCGGCGGAGGCCGGAAGCCTTACAAGCAGAAGAAGACTGGAAACGCCCGGCAAGGCTCGATCCGATCGCCTCACTACGCGCACGGCGCCATGGCGCTTGCTGTCGCCCCACGCGACTATGCAAAGAAGGTCAACCGGCGCGAAAGACGTGCCGCGATCCTGGGCGCTTTGAGCGCGCACATCGAGGCAGGCAACGTCAGCGTCGTCGATTCGATCGAGTTCGCAGAGCCGAAGACCAAGCAGGCCATCGATCTCTTGAAGGCGTTCGGCATGGAGAATCAGCCGAGGCTGCTTGTGATTCTGCCGCAGTTCGACGAGGTCGCTTACAAGTCGTTCCGGAATCTCGGCAACGTGACCGTGCGAACGGCTCCGGCAAAAACGGTCGAGGGTGAAGGCCAAACGAAGTCGGCGGCTTTCTCCACGCGAGACCTGCTGATCGCGCGCAAGATTCTGGTCGCCAAGGAAGCTCTGGCGAGAATCGAGGAGGTTTGGGGCAAGTGAAGAACCCACACGACATCATCATCCAGCCCCATATCACCGAGAAGGCCGTCGCCCTTTCGTATGGCGACGAGCGCGGTGCGCTGCTTCGCAAAAAGCATGAGCTGGATGCAAAGCAAGGCAAGAAGAAAGGCAAAGCCGAGAAGCTGACCGTCGACGAGGATCAGATCGTTCGCAAGTACACGTTCATCGTGGCCACCGACGCGAACAAGATCGAAATCAAGGCGGCCGTCGAGGCGATTTACAACGAAGGGAAGAAAGCCGACCAGGCGATCAGCGTCACCTCCGTTCGAACGATCAAGGTGCCCGGCAAGATGCGTCGGCGCGGCACTCGGAAAGGCGGCCACGCGCCGGATAGGAAGAAGGCAGTCGTCACGTTGGCGAAGGGCCAGATCCTGGAGGATTACGGAGTCTAAGGATGCCTACCAAGAAACTGAACCCAACCTCCCCCGGCCGGCGCCACATGGTGGCTTCGACCTACGCGGAGCTAACGAAGGGCAAGCCGGAGCGCAAGCTCACGGCTGCCAAGCCGAAGTCCGGCGGTCGCAACAACAAAGGCCGCGTAACTTCATTCAACACCGCAGGCGGAAAC
Organism: Fimbriimonadaceae bacterium; assembly: GCA_025934835.1. GTDB lineage: Bacteria > Armatimonadota > Fimbriimonadia > Fimbriimonadales > Fimbriimonadaceae > Fimbriimonas. The sequence continues at coordinate 30,629 of JAICWL010000032.1, read as the reverse complement.
AAGCAGCGGTACCGCATCATCGACTTCAAGCGGAACAAGGACAGCATCCAGGCCAAGGTCGCCGCGATCGAATACGATCCGAATCGCACCTGCCGCATCGCTCTTCTGCACTATATGGACGGTGAGAAGCGGTACATCCTGGCTCCCAAAGGCCTCGTGGTGGGCGCGAGGGTCGAAAGCGGTGAAGGGGCGGACATCCTGCCCGGCAATGCGCTTCCCCTGAAGAACGTCCCGCTTGGAACGTTGGTTCACAACATCGAATTGCAGCCGCTCAAAGGGGGCCAGATCGTAAGGTCTGCGGGCACCTCGGCGCAGGTCATGGCCAAAGAGGGCTCGTACGTCACGCTCAGACTGCCCAGTGGCGAGATGCGCATGGTCCACAACACCTGCCGCGCGACGATCGGCGAAGTGGGCAACGCCGAGCACGAGAACGAGGTGATCGGCAAGGCGGGCAAGAACCGCGGCCTCGGCCGAAAGCCGCACGTTCGCGGCGTCGTGAAGAGTCCGAGAGACCATCCCCATGGTGGTGGCGAAGCGAAATCGCCGGTCGGTCGAAGAAGCGGCCCCGTGGACCGTTGGGGCAACAAGGCGCTCGGCGCCAAGACCCGCCACAACAAGAAGTCGACCAAGTACATCGTGCGGAGAAGGTCAGCATAGCGGAATTGAATAGAGTGGGGTTTTGGGACTCGGAAGACCGGACTCAACGCTCCCAAGTGCACTGCCCGCCCAACCGGGCGAAGGTTAACACAAGAGAAATATGTCTAGAAGCTTAAAAAAGGGATTCTTCGTGGACGAGCATCTGATGAAGAAGGTGCTCGGCTTGAATACCGCTGGAGAGAAGCGGCTTATCAAAACCTGGAGTCGAAGATCGACGATCACGCCGGACTTCGTGGGCCACACGTTTGCGGTTCACGATGGCCGCAAGCATGTCCCGGTGTTCGTCACCGAGAACATGATCGGCCACAAGCTGGGCGAATTCGCGCCGACTCGCACGTTCCGTGGACACGCCGGCGGCCTGGCGGAGAGGGGGGCGAAACTGCGCTGAGGGAGTATCGAGCGCCGAGTCTCGGGACATCAGACTCCGGACTCGACGCTCGGGACTCGGGCCACGCCCAGAGGTACACTAAGCGGCCTTGCGCGAATCTGCGCGGCGCCGCTAGAGGCCAAAAACGATGGAAGTACGAGCAATCGCAAAATATGTCAGGGTGCAGCCGCGCAAGGTCCGCATCGTAGCAGACGAGGTGCGTGGCAAATCCGCGACGCACACGGTCGCAGTGCTGCGCTACCACCCGAGCAAGAGCGCAAAGGCGCTCCGCAAAGTCTTGCTGTCCGCCATGGCGAATGCGGCGGAAAACCATGGCCTCTCGCCGGAAGATCTGAATATCTCGCAGATCATGATCGACGAGGGTCCGAGACTCAAGAGGATGCGAGCCCGGGCAATGGGCCGCGGCAACCGCATCATCAAGAAGACGAGTCACATCACCGTCGTGGTGGAAGACGTCGAGCGCAAGGCGGCGGTCAAGCCGCACGGAACGAAAGCCAAGCCGAGGCCGACGTTCGCAGCGCCTGCGCCTAAAGCCAAGAAGGGCAAGGCAGCCGTAGGTAAGAAGGCCGCGCCGGCCGAGCCGGAGGCCGTGAAGGAAGAGACGACGCCGGTAGCCGCCGAAGCTGAAGCGGCTCCGCAAATTGAAGAGGCGACCCCGGTGACCACCTCGGAAGCCCCCGAGGAAGCTGGTTCGGCGACTCCGCTGGCCGCCGACGAGACACAATCCGAGGCCTCGGAAGAGAAGGGAGCAGAATAGTTTGGGTCAAAAGATTCACCCGGTAGGATTTCGCGTCGGAGTCATTCGCGGCTTCGACAGCCACTGGTTTTACGGCAAGAAGGGCTACGGGCCGGCGCTCGTGCTCGACGACAAGATCCGGCGGTACATCAAGCACCGAACCGGCCTCGGCAACGTGAGCCGGGTCGAGATCGAGCGGGCCGCCAACAGGATCAAGGTTACGATCTTCACGGCCAGGCCAGGCGCGATCATCGGCCGCGGCGGCAAGGGTATCGACGAGCTCACCGATACGCTCAACCGAATGGTTCGAAGAGACGATCCGACGAGCGTGGTGCAGGTGAACGTCACCGAGGTGCGCCAGCCGGAGCTCGATGCCCAGCTTGTAGCCGAGAACATTGCGATCCAACTCGAAAAGCGCATCAGCCATCGACGTGCGATGAGACAGGCGATGACCCGCGTTATGCGCATGAACGGCCGCGGGATCAAAGTGCAGGTCGCGGGCCGGCTAGGCGGGTCCGAAATCGCTCGCCGCGAAGGAGACAAGGTCGGGAAAATTCCGCTGCATACCATCCGCGCGGACATCGACTACGGCATGGCCACTGCGCATACCGTCTACGGCTCCGTCGGAATCAAGGTTTGGATTTACAAAGGCGAGGTCCTTCCGGACCGCAGAATGCGGGTCGACGAGGTGGACCGGCCACAGCAGAGGCGCCCGAGGCGCGAGCAGCGCGAAGAGGAGCCGGTCGCGGCATTCGCCGCTACCCAGTCCGAGCCGGCGCCCGCCGAGCCGGCAGAAGGAGGACAGGCTTAAATGTTAATGCCTAAGAGGGTCAAGCATCGAAAGATGATGCGCGGCCGCATGAAGGGACACGCGACCCAGGGAAACCGGATCTCGTTCGGCGAGTACGCCATCGTGGCGCTCGAGCCGGCGTGGATCAGCTCCCGACAGATTGAAGCCGCTCGTATCGCCATGACCCGCCACATCAAGCGTGGCGGAAAAGTCTGGATCCGAATCTTCCCGGACAAGTCGTTCACCAAGAAGCCCCTGGAAACCAGAATGGGCAAAGGTAAGGCTCCGGTGGAAGGCTGGGTGGCCGTCGTAAAGCCCGGTCGCGTTCTCTTCGAGATGAGCGGCCCGACGGTCGACGTTGCCAAGGAGGCCATGCGCCTGGCAATCTTCAAGCTGCCCATCCGGTGCAAGTTTATGACGAAGCAGGACTACGAAGCCTTGTCCGGCGCTCCGTCTCATACCGCCGAGGAGGCGGTCGCCTAAATCTATGAAAGCAACCAAGACATCGGAGCTGCGGGAAAAATCGGTGGAGGAGCTCGAGCAGCTCGTCCTCGACGAGCGTGCAAACCTCTACAAGGCTCGCCGCGACCTCGTTTTCCGACGAGTTACCGACACCGAGAGCCTCAAAACGCGCCGACACAACATCGCGCGGATGCTCACGCTGATTACGGAGAAGAAGAAAGGTGAGAGCAATGGCTGAGCAGGCTCCGGCGGCGAACCGCAGCGCGCGGAAGGTGCGTGAGGGGATCGTCGTTTCCAACAAGATGCAGAAGACCGTCGTCGTCAAGATCGAGCGCCGCGTGGCGCACCCTCTCTATGGCAAGGTCGTTTTGCGGACGAGAAAATTCAAGGCGCACGACCTCATCGGATGTGACGAAGGGGACCGCGTGGAGATCCAGGAGACGCGCCCGCTGAGCAAGGACAAACGCTGGCGGGTCACCCAGATTATCGAAAAGGTGAAGTAGGGCGAGTGTCCAGTATCGAGTGGCTGGTCTCAAGACTTGAAACTCGACACGTAACATTCGAATCTCGAAACTCAATCCAATGATTCAGCAATTTTCCAGACTCAAAGTGGCAGACAACAGCGGTGCGCGCGAGGTGATGTGCATCCGCGTGTTGAAAGGGTCGCAGCCCAAATACGGAGGCATTGGCGATGTCATCGTTGCCAGCGTCAAAATAGCGACTCCGAACATGCCTGTAAAGAAGGGCGACGTAATCAAGGCCGTTGTCGTCCGCACGAAGAAATCGGTGCGGCGGCAGGACGGCTCAACGCTGAAGTTCGACGACAACGCCTGCGTGGTCATCAACCCCCAGAACCTCGAGCCCCGCGGCACTCGCATTTTTGGACCGGTCGCTCGCGAGCTTCGAGACCGGAACTTCATGAAGATCGTATCGCTCGCGCCGGAGGTCCTCTAAATGCCTACCAAAGCTGAAGTCAAGAGTCTCAAGCACCCACCCAAGCTGAAAGTCCGTCGTGGCGACAAAGTTATGATCATTTCCGGCAAGGACCGGGGTGAGATCGGATTCGTCGCTGCCGTGGCGCCGAAGGAGCAGAAGGTGTTGGTCCTCAAAGAGAACGAGGAGAACCCCAACCAGCCGCTCCCGCTGAATGCTGCGGTGAAGCACCGCAAGGCGAAGCGCCAGGGCGAGCGATCTGTCCGGCTCCGCATTCCCGTGCCGATTCACGTCAGCAACGTCATGGTGCTCGACCCCACGACAAACGAGCCAACCCGAGTGGGGAGAAAGAGGGAAGACGGCAAGGTGATCCGCGTGTCGAAAAAAACCGGCACGGAGATCCCAGTGAACCCGCTGCCCGAAATTGGCTAGCGAATCGAAAGCGATTTAGCGCCTGGTCAGCAATCAGGCACGGATAATCAAATGGCAAAGAAAGATAAGAACAATCCAGCCGAGGGCGCCCAGGCGACCCTTCCGCCCGCCAGGCTCCTGCAGCGACAGCGCGACACGATCGTGCCCAAAATGAGCGAGGCGTTCAAGTACAGCTCCCCTATGCAGGTGCCGAGGCTGGACAAGATCGTGATCAACATGGGTACCGGGGCGGGCGACAAAGACCCGAAGAACCTCGAAAACTCCGTGCGCGACATGACGTTGATCACGGGCCAGAAGCCGATCGTGACCGTGGCCAAAAAGGCCGTGTCGAACTTCAAAATCCGAGAGGGTATGAAGATCGGCTGCAAAGTCACGCTCCGCGGCAACCGCATGTACCATTTCTTCGATCGCCTCGCCACAGTGGTGCTCCCGAGAATTCGCGACTTCCAGGGCCTGTCGCCCAAGAGCTTCGACGGACGCGGCAACTACGCGCTGGGCCTGAAGGAGCAGCTAGTTTTCCCGGAGATCCCCTACGATTCATTCGACAGGATTCGCGGAATGGACATCATCATCTGTACTACCGCCAAGACCGACGAAGAAGCCCGCTATTTCCTGAAGGAGATGGGGCTGCCGCTTAGGGACAAGTAGTCTTGGGCGGGGTAAAACCCATAGTCATGAAGTTCGCCGTCTTGCTCGTCGCACTGCTCGCCGCCGCCTCGATGGGCGGATGCTTGAACGAGCGGACGGCAAGGTCGGGTCGGGCCGAGCTCCGGCAGATCCCCGACAACAAGCCCGTCGATACGGCCGACACGCTGTGGAATCCGAGCGAGCTTCAGGGCGGAGCCCGAGGCGAACTCGACCCGCTGGATCAAAAGGTCTCCGATAACCCAGTACAGCAGGCGGGTACGGCTTTCCCGCCGACGGCCAAGCCGGCTGAAGGCTAAGTCGTCTGGCTGTTGCCGCCCTGTAGCCGCTTTTCAAGCTCTTCGAGCTGCTTCTCCGCCTCGGATGCCACTGCCGTCGATTCCGGCGCGCCCTCGGGCTGGGGCGCTGCGGGCCCGCCAACCGATACGGTCTGAGTCTGCTCCTGCGGAGCCTCCGGCGCGCGCATTCCTAGCCGCTCTTCCAATTTGGACAGTTCGGCCTCGGCCTCGAAGTCCCGGGCTTTGTCCTCCATGGTCATCATCTTGCCCTGGAGCGATGTCCCCATCATCTCCTGGCGGGCGGATGCTTCGCTCTGAGCTTGGCGGATTCTCTCTTCGGCTGCGCCGAAGCCCTCGAATTGATTCTCGAACGTCAGGCCGTCGAGCGCCTTGGCGATCGAGTTCTGAATCTGCGCCTGCTTCCACCGGGCCTTGAGCATAAGCGCCTCGGCCGTCTTCTTGCGGACCTCTTCATCCTGCCGCTTAACCGCGGCCTTGACCTGCTCGACGGTCGTAACCGCCTGTTCGTAGGACTGCTGAAGGGTGCCTATCGTGGCGTCCACATTCATCTTCTCCCGCATGAACTGAACGGCCAGCTCGCGGTCGTTCTGCTTCAGAGCCATGGAAGCCTTTTGCTCCAGCGCCTGCGACTTGCGAGTCTCATCGTCGAGCATCGACTGGAGCCGATTCTTCTGTGTGATCGCCTGTACGGCCTTCTCGCGGTTCGCCACCAGTGCGGCCTGCATGTCTCGTCGGGCTTGGTCCAGCATGATGTCCGGATCCTCGATCCGATCCATCGTGCGGTTGAAAAGGCCCTTAAGCCAGTTGAAAAAACGCTTCATCTATGCTCCAGTGAATAACCCCGACAGGTTGACACAATTATACACGTCGCCTTCTCGGCTGCGAGAGCGACGCCATGTGCCGCGTCTCGGCACACGAACCGCTAAACGATTCGTGCACCCGATCCGTTTCATTCGGCCTACTGGGAAAGGTCGTCACCCTCATCGGGCTTGGGCGCAAACGTCGGCGTGAACGTCGTCCACGTCATGACGCTCCCGAACGTCGCCGGCAGGGTGCCATGAATCGATCTCCCAGGCACCGACCAGTCGCTCCCGAATGTGCCGGGTAGCAGACTCGTGTCATAGATCAGAGCGCCGTCCGGATCTCTCGATCCATTCGGGTTCCCGATGAGCCCCGGGTCGTGGAGTCCTGCATGATGCAACAGGTCCGGATTTCCTTGCACACGGTAGTCGAGCACGCCGTCCAGGTAATTGAAGGCGAAGGATGTCGCCTTGGCCTTGGCATTCAGGATCCCCTGAAATATATAGCCCTGTCCCCAAGGCAGATTGACCGTACCGTTAAGTCCGAAAGGCGCATCTCCCTCGGTTCTCACCCAGTCTTCGCCCGGAGCGGAGCCTGTGTACGACCAATGGCTCTTGCTTCCCTGCGCTGCGCGGAAATGAACGCTGTCGGGGATCTCCCGGTCGACGGCGTCCGGGAACGGAACTACGGGATGGATGTCTCCGCGGAACACGGCATCGACGGGGAAGTGCAGCACGATATTCTCCGGCGGTGCGGCGTTGATCTCGTACTTGAGCGAGCCGTTCCACTGGGTTAGCTCGACCTGGTTGGAGAAATGGTTGGTCTCCACGATGCTGATGGCTCCGGCGAAGCCGGGTCCGGGGAGCATCGCCGGCTCCACGGTCACTTTGTCGCGCTTCCACTCGATGAGCGGAACCTCGGTTCCACCGATCTTCACGGTTCCCGGCTTGTCGCCGAAGTAACCGTGAAGGTACAGCCGCGTGAGGCCGCTGAGGGGATCCTCGGTCAAGCGCTCGTGCGCATCCATGTGGCCGACGCTAGGGGCGAGCAGGGGGTTTTCTCCTCGCAAATTGAGCTTGCAGGGCTCTGCCGGGTCGGCCGTCGCGTCGTCCTCGCCCAAGCCATGCAAGGTACCCATGACGGCGACTACGGGGAAGGGCCGTTCCGGCGGGCCGGGGAACGCGTCATGAGTCACTCCGGTCAGCCCGGCCACGAGATCCTTTGCGTCCTGCAGCATCTTGCCGATACTCGCGGGATTGCTCCAGCCGAGAATGCCGAGGCTGCCGCCCGACATCAGGCCGATATCGGAAGTAGAGCCGTCGACGTCGCTGAAGCATGCGCTGATGAAGACGAGCGCGTGCGTTTGGAACTTCCAATTGTGTTCCTGGCACCATTTGCTCGTGATCGCATAGTGCGTTTCGATCTTCGGCTGGTTGTTCGGCCAGCTTGCCGCAGCCGTCCAAATCGTGAGTGCGCCAGACTTGCGCTCGGCTCCATAAACGGCTTCGTTCTGTTCGGTCACCGGTGTCGTGGACCATAGCCCCCAGGTGTATGTCTTGGTGACCGGGTCGAAGTCGTAGCCGCCATGGGTTGCCAGATAGAAGTAAGCGTCGCCGCTCACGGACGCATAGTTCTCCAAGCTGGCTTCTTTGATGCTCACAGCGTAGTTCCGCTTTTCCAGCCTCGATTTCTGGTCGGCCAGAAAACTTCCCCATGGCGAGAAGTCCATACCGTACATCAAGGTGGCCTTCGGGTCATCCGCCATCACCCAGTCGGCAGCGTCGCGCGCGGGAGGCTCGAAGCGCTGTTTCGCGATCGCGGCCGGCAACTTGTGCGCCGACCTGGAAGGCGGGTCCATCATGGTGTCGTCCAGCACGTAGCGCGTGTTGTCTTTCAACGTGCCCCACACCGTGCCGCCGGGCGTGCGGCCGGCATCCGCAAATGCAGGAAGAGTCTTGATGTACGCCACCATAGCGTCCATGCGCTTGTCGCGATTGGCCTCTGTAGCGAGCAGCGTGTTGAATTTGGTCTCTACCGACCGGATGGACGCCATCAGAACGCTCGACGGGACCGGTTGGCCACCTGTCGAGCCTCCGCTCCCTCCGCTACCCGGAGGGCCGAACGGTATCCTCTTTCCTCCACATCCTATGAGCGCAAGCGCGCTAATGACGAAAGCAATATATAGTGCTCTCAAACTTTCTCCCGATTCCCGGTCACATCGTGAAACGACTACAGATTGTATCGTGCGCAGAGGGCGGATGCAACTCGTTTTATCGCTTTACCGGGGTCTTAGGGATCCCGATGCCAGCGGCCCGTGGTGAGCAGCCGACCAAGCTCCGAATCGAGCTCGGGGTGAACGTGATGGCTGTGCGGAAACGGCATGACGACCGACCCCTCGCGCAGCCCGGCTTCTGCCAGAATTTGCCGGTACGCATCCAACGGTCCTTCGCAGATGACGACGTTGTGCTCGTCGTACTGGAGCCGCGCTCCGCTGGACGATTCCAATATGAGGCAGTGGCGGGCGTCCTGTTCGAACAGGCCTCGGAACTCTCGCAGCAGATCTACAAGCTCGCTCCGGCTGAGGCTCACCTCGAGGACGTAGTCGCCTTCGGCGTACCCTTCCGCAGGCTCCAACAGCCGGTAGCGGATGGTAACAGGATCGGGCAGCGCCGTGCTGAGCCGTTCGAGCATCGCGACGTGCTGGGAGGACGGCGCCGCAACGATCTTTTCGCCGTTTAGCTCCCACACGTCCGGATAGCGGTATTCGACGATGCCGACGCCCGCCCGGTGTGTTCCAAGCTTAAAAGCCAGGGCCATCTGATTGGTGCCTAGCATTGTGGACCATTCGCCGGGACGGCAGCCTCGGTTCAGCGCAGAATCCGCGACCTGGTAAATGGGCCAGTAGACCCAAACATCCACTTGGGCTGCGTTCCGAACCCGTTCTGGTCATATCCTAAGCTGACGCAGGAAGCGCTCGTTGGCAGGATGCCATCAGGAGGTTCAATGCTCAAGTCCCCCTATCGCTTGCAGTCGAGGGGACCGGTAGGAAAGGCGTGGGATCGTTTCGCCGACTGGCTCAAAAACACAAGAGTGGGCTGGACGTGGCTGGCGATCGTGCTGCCTTTCCAGATAGTGTCCGTATGGACGAACTACGTTGGCATGTCGCTGGCGATGCCGAACACGGCAGCCATCATCTTTGGCGCGGCCCTTCAGGTCGCCGCGTTGTACATCGGCTTCCACGTTATCAAGTCGAACGCGGAGCAGAGAAGCGGCTGGCGCATTGCGCTGGCCCCGGTGCTCTGCGCGAGCATCTTCTTCAGCTTTGCCGGGTTCGTAGAAACGTACAGCATCTTTGTGGATTCCCAGACCATGCCGCTGAAGCAGCGGGACGACCTGCGAACCCAGGCCTTGGCGCTCTCCGGCAAAGTCGACGAAGGGCGCAGGCTCGCGATCTCCAAGATGCGGAACCGCATCGATGAGAGTGACGATATCATCTCCCGCGTCCGGCAGAAGATCAGCCAGGGGCTGTATCGCGACCCTCAAGACGGCTATGCGATGATCGCCGAGCAGCAGTCGCGTAAGCAAAGCGCCGAGGATACGATCGCGGGTTGGTCGAGCTTCCAGTTCGTGCCGCAGCAGGCCGTCGACGCACCAACGGTATCCGCCGGGTTCGAGAGCCTGCAAAGCTCCTACGGCGAGTTCAGCAAGCTCATGGGCATGCTGCGCAAAGACGAGGTGGAGGGCTTCGAGATGCCCGACCCTCCGTTGCCGAAGCTGAACGCGATGGCGGCCGCCCCGCAAAAGGACAAGCTCGAGTACGCGGTGACTCAGGCCGTCACGCTGCGCGGATTCGGCTTCCTGTTCCTTGCAGCGCTGCTCGAGGCGATTCCGTTCCTGCTGGCTCATGGCCGCGCGGCCATGGAGGAAGCCGGGGAGGCCGCCGATCAGCCGGAAGAGCCCCGAGGGGCCGAAGATGTGCCCAAAGCGCTGGCCCAGCCCTACTATGCCGTGCCGAGCGCCTCGGAACACGACCAAGAGATCTTGGAGCGCGTCGAGCGCTTTCTTTCGAGTCGGCGCGTGGCCACGACCGCAGGCGCAGATACGATGGCGGAAATCGAGGAGCTAATGGAAGCGGCGCAACCCTCTGTGTCCGGCTTCCAGAGCGCGGTCCGCACGCACATGGACAACGAGCGCCTGGAGCTTTGGAGCGAGGAGGAAAGCCGGCGCCTCCGCATGTTCGTCGAGAAGGTGCGAGCGGTGGAGCATGAGCCGCTCGGAGAAGTGCTGGCCGTAAACGAGTTCGGCCGCCGGCTCGCCAGGGAGATGGGATACGAAGAGGCCGCGGTAGCATTCCAACGCCGAATCGACATGCTCAAGGACCGCATGACCGGCGAGCAGCCGCGACTGTCGGCGCCGCAGTCGGACGCCGCGCTGGATAGCTGACGAAGACCGTTGAAACAGCCGGCTTCGAACCTGGTTTGAAGCCGGCTGCTGGGGTAAACTTCGCGAGGCTCACGCCCCTCTGGAGGACCCTTTCTAAAACCATGCCTGGCACCGGCAAAGTTATTACGGTCGTTGGACCCGTCGTCGATATTCGCTTCTCGTCGGAAGATCTTCCCGCGATCTACAACGCAGTACGGATCGTCGACCCCGAGAAGGGGATCAACCTCGTCTGCGAAGTAGCGCAACACCTGGGGGACGATGTCGTGCGAACGGTCGCCCTCGCTTCTACCGACGGTCTGGTTCGCGGCATGGACGCTGTCGACACGGGCGGGCCGATCACAGTTCCTGTCGGCGAAGCCACGCTGGGCCGAGTGTTCAACCTGCTTGGGCAGCCGATCGACATCGTCGAGAATGACGAGCACACGACTCCCGAGTTGCGCGCCGCCCAGGCAAAAGCTCTCGCGGAGGCTCCTCGTCTCCCTATCCACCGCGCTCCTCCTAGCTACGAGGACCAGTCGACCAAGGTCGAGCTTCTGCAAACGGGCCTCAAGGTTATCGACCTCCTGATACCTTTCAACAAGGGAGGCAAGATCGGCCTATTCGGCGGAGCGGGCCTTGGAAAGACGGTTCTCATTCAAGAGCTCATCCGAAACATCGCTGTCGAAGCCTCGGGCGTATCGATGTTTGCCGGCGTGGGCGAGCGAACCCGAGAAGGGAACGACCTCTGGCGCGAAATGAAGGAGACCGAGTTCAAGGACGCCGAAGGGAAAGTCCAGCGCGTCATCGACAAAACCGCCATGGTCTTCGGCCAGATGAATGAGCCGCCTGGAGCGCGGCTTCGAGTCGCTCTCTCCGCGCTAACGATGGCGGAGTATTTCCGAGACGAGGTCGGCACGGACGTTCTGATCTTCATCGACAACATTTTCAGATTCGTTCAGGCGGGCTCCGAGGTATCGGCGCTTCTCGGCCGAATGCCGAGCGCCGTGGGCTACCAGCCCACGCTGGCCACCGAAATGGGCTTGCTGCAGGAGCGAATCACATCGACGAGGAAGGGTTCGGTCACCTCGGTCCAGGCCGTTTACGTGCCCGCCGACGACCCGACGGACCCCGCGCCTGCAACGACGTTCGCTCACCTCGACGCTTATGTGTATCTCGAGCGATCGATCGCATCGAAGGGCCTTTATCCGGCCGTGGATCCGCTGTCTTCGACCTCGAAGAACTTGGACCCGCGCGTGGTCGGCCAGGAGCATTACGACGTCGCTCGGCGCGTCCAGTCCACGCTCCAAAGGTACAAGGAGCTTCAGGACATCATCGCCATTTTGGGTATCGACGAGCTTTCGGACGAGGATAAGACGTACGTCGCCCGCGCCCGTAAGATCGAGCGGTTCCTTTCGCAGCCGAACTTCGTGGCGGAGCAGTTCACTGGCAACCCCGGCCGGTTCGTCCCCATCGAAGAGACCGTCGCGGCTTTCCGCGAGCTGGTCGACGGCAAGCTCGACGACATACCCGAGCAGGCGTTCCTGTACTGTGGCGGCTTGGAAGACGTTCGGGAGAAGGCGCGAAAGCTCCAAGCGGTGGGCGTCTAGCCTATGGCCAGAGAGTTCCACCTATCGGTCGTCGCTCCCGATCGCTCAGTCGTCGAGGAGCCGGTCGTCTCGCTGATCGCACCCGGCTCGGAAGGGTATTTCGGAGTACTGGTCGGGCATCCGCCGTTCATCGCGGCGCTCAAGCCTGGCCTTTTGGAATACGCCGACGTCTCGAACAATCGGCATTACGTGTACCTGGGCGGCGGATTCATCGACGTGCGCGAGCAGAAAGTCACCGTGTTGGCCGACGAAGCCCAGCGGGCCCAGGAAATCGACATCCAGCACGCCGAGCGCGAATTGGACAGCGCGCGCCGGGCGTTGAGAGGCGAATCGAGTGAGATGCCGGCAGATATCGCCGTCGAAGAGGTCGAGAAGGCTATGAGCCGCATCCGGGCAGCGCGAGCGGCCCGGTAGCCTGGCTGCCGGGTAGTATGCCCCGGTGGCAAACCTCCAAGATCGCATCCAAAGCGTCGTCCCAGAGGTCGTTTCCATGCGTCACGACCTTCACGCACATCCGGAGCTCGGCTACAACGAGCATCGGACTTCCGAGAAGGTGCGATGCAGCCTCGATGCCGCCGGCATCCAATTCGCGAGCGGCGTCGCTTCGACCGGCGTCGTAGCGTTCTTGCCCAAGACCCGGCCGGGCGGCAGGTGCATTGCGCTCCGCACCGACATGGACGCCCTTCCGATTCTCGAAAACACGGGGAAGTCGTACTGTTCCACGAAGCCGGGCGTGATGCACGCTTGCGGGCACGACGGCCACACGTCGATTTTGCTTGGCGCTGCGAAAGTTCTCGCCGAGACGCCGGACAGGCCAAACGACGTCCTGCTGCTCTTCCAACCTGCCGAAGAGGGTGGCGCGGGTGGCGATCGAATGTGCAAGGAAGGCGTTCTCCAAGGGAAGGTCGTCGGGCCGCCTGCGGAAATGATCTTCGGACTCCATGGATGGACCGGGCTGAATGTCGGCAAAGTCTCGACCCGCGTTGGGCCGATGCTTGCCGCGGCCGAGGAGTTCAAGATCGGCGTTCGGGGAAAGGGCAGCCACGCCGCTTACCCGCACTACGGCATCGACCCCATAGTCGTAGCCGCGCATATTCTGACTGCGCTGCAAACGGTCGCGTCGCGCTCGGTCAGCCCGCTCGATTCGGTCGTGGTGACCGTCGGCCAATTTAGCGGCGGAGTAGCCCATAACGTCATTTCGGATCGCGCCGAGCTGAGAGGCACGGTGCGATCGCTGAGAGACGAGACGAGAAATCTGGCTCGGCGGCGCGTCGAGGAAATCGCGGACAATGTCGCAAAGGCGTTCGGCGGCTCGGCAACGGTCGAATGGCCCGGCACCGGATACCCGGTGACTTCAAACGACGCGGGAGCTACGGAGCACTTCCGGAAGACGGCCAGAGCGGCCATCGGCGACCAAAACGTCGAAGAAATGCCCGAGCCGTCGATGGGCGGCGAAGATTTCAGCTTTTACGGAAGGCAGATCCCGGCATGCTTCTACCTGCTGGGCCTGCTGCCTAGTGGCCAGGCCAGCTATCCGGGGCTGCACTCGCCGGAGTTCGACTTTAACGACGACGCGATTCCGACAGGCATCCGGCTTATGTGCGAGCTGGCGCTGAGCTAGCCGGCTTTGGAGACCTCCGGCCGGCCGTTGCGCACGTCGACCTCGATCTCGTTGTGATAGGTGCTCCGACCTACTTTGCGCTCTCGCGCGTACTTGCCGGTGACGTTTACTATCGTGTTGTCGGTGTCTTCGGTCGGGAGCTTCCCGTAACCGAACACGTGCACCGACTGCTTGCCGTCTTCGAGGCTAAAAAGGAAGTACGGCTTGCCTTCGCGATTCGATCGGGCACTGAGGCCGTGGATTTTGCCCCTCACGACGACATCGTGGTTGTCGAGCTTCGGGTTCTGGAGCAAGTCCTTCACGGTGGTCTTCGTGGCGCCCGGAAGATGAGCCGACGTGAGCAGCGAGATGGCGATAAGTGTCGTTGAAACCATATTCAGAATTCCATCAAGGCGGTGATCGAGTAACCGAGCAGATTCTGCCGGCCCTCGAGAAACGATAGCTCGATCAGGCAGCCGAACCCGACTACCTCGCCGCCAAGCCGCTCTACCAGACGGGCGGCCGCGGCGGCAGTGCCGCCCGTAGCGAGAAGGTCGTCCACGATGTACGCTTTCTGCCCTTTCTTGATAGCGTCGACGTGCATCTCGACGGTGTTCGTCCCGTACTCCAAGGCGTACTCCTCGGAGATCTTGTCGTAAGGCAGCTTGCCGAGCTTGCGGGCCATGGCGAATGGAATATCGAGGGTGAGCGAGACCGGAACTCCGAAGATGAATCCCCGGCTCTCGATACCGACGACAACCTCCGCGCCCTTCTCTCGAGCATCGGCTGCGAGCAAATCGCAAGCCTGCCGGAAGGCGGCCGGCTCCTCGAGCACCGGCGTGATGTCTTTGAACAAAATTCCCGGCTTGGGGAAGTCGGGAACGTCGCGGACAAGGTTTCGCGCCAGGAGATCGGGCATGACTTGCGGAGTCTACCTACCAGCTATCGCCGCCGCCGCCTCCGCCTCCATCTCCGCTAGAGAAGCCCGAATCAAAGCCGCCACCGCCCGAATCGTAGCCACCGCTCAAATCACCAAAGCCGGAGCCGCCGCCACTGAAAATGCCGCCGGCAGCCTCCGTGGCGCCATAGGACACGGCGTCCGAGTAGCCGCTGTTCATGTACATGAAGTCATCGACCATCAAAGCCGACCATAGCAAGTTGTCGTTCCCGTAGCCCGAATACCAGTCGGGCATTTGGATGTCGATTCCGTGGAACGCCTCGGTCCATTGCTTCACGGCGTCGAATGCGACCGCGTACGGTAAGAGCCGTTCGAACATGGCTTGGTCCGGCATCGTTTCGGCCATGTAGTTGAGCTCTTTCTGGTTCGCCCGCGTGATGAACTCCTTCAGCCCGAGGATCTGCTGGCGCATCGCCGAGCCAGTCGGCGTCAGCGGCGATATCTTCGCGACCAGGAAGATGCAAACCGCGAAGGCGGCCACCGCGCCAACGATTGCGTACAGAGTGCCGATGAGAGCGCCAACCACGAATAGGCCGCCGATCACTCCGAGAGTCATGCACCCGAGCCCCGCCTTGATGCCGCCGACGTCCCGATACGCTCCGAAGGCGTACGGCTCGGCGTACAGCACGCTCGAAAGCCGGTTGTAGTCGGCGCCGAAGTTCCCTCGGAGGGTTTCGGGCGTGATCTCGTTGCCGAACGGCATGAGGGACGTATACAGCTCGTGCTCGAACGGAGTCAGGCCGACCCCCTTATCCTCCCCCTTTAGCTCGACCGTGGTGCCGGCAGACACGCTGCCTGTGTGGGTGATGTGTGCCGCGCCTTTTTGCGCAATGCTCACGATTCCGGCGACGATATCGCGAGGATTGACCCGACCGTCGATGAGCACCCCGCACTCGGATGGACCGACGTTCGCGGGCGGGTCGAACTTGACGACGAGCGGGCCAGGGTCCGGCGCGAACTTGCTCCGAGCGAGAAGGTAAACGGGAATGATAGCCAGCAAAGGCAGCAAGAAGCCGAGCGGGTTCTTCGGCATCCGCATGAGCTTGCCGAGCGCTCCGTGGTAAATCACAGCCTCGCCCTTGTTCACCGTGCCCGGAGGTAAGGAAAGCAGCACAGTGAGGCCGTCGCCCGGCTTCATGGGCGACACCACCCGGACATAAAGCCCTTCGGAGCCACGCACGAGACTGCCGAAGGTTGCGTCCAGAAGGCTCGTGTCGCCGATCTCCGGCTTACCAGGCTCGACCTGCACTCCGTACCGAGTGCCCGCAGGGCCGATCAGGATGCGCGAAACCAATCGCCCGGGCGCTGGATTGGGAAACGCCACTGAAGCCGTGGCCTGATCTATAGATGTGGGCCACTGATTTGGAATGACATTCCACAGGAACTCCGTTCGGTCGCCGAGCTGGTCGGTTGAGTGGATGTCGGTCAGGATGTTCGAGCCCACGTACACAATGATAAAAGTCGCCCGGCCGACCATCGTGCGCGATGCTGAACCTATCTTGAGAACCCAGTAGTTACCGGAACGGCTTTCCTGCACGTCCGCGGGCTCGAATCCGCTGGGGTTAGAAACAGCCGTCTCCTTCAGGTCGAAGTCGACCTCGCGCGTGTTGCCCTTGGAATCGGTGGTTCGATATGGAATTCGCCGGATAATCCCATGCTGAGGAGTGGTGAAATCGACTGTGATCGACTCCTGAATCTCGACCGTCCGATCCTTCTGGATGTTCACCGTAGTGTTGAACCTCACAGTCGTGAAGGACGCGCACCAAGCCGAACAGGCTAGAGCCGATAGCAGACCAAGCGTTAGTAGTGCTTTGGCGTGCTTCATAACCCGGAGACCTGCGGCACTGCCCGCTCCTGACTGTCTTCGATTTGAAAGAAATCTCTCGTCTTAAACCCCGCGCCCGCCGCCATCAGATTCCCCGGAAACGACTCGATCAAAATGTTGTAATCCCGCACGCAGGCATTGTAGTATTGCCGCGCATCGGCAAGCAGCCGCTCCGTATCCGAGAGCTCCTGCTGAAGCTTGAGGAAGTTTTGGTTCGCCTGCAGAGCCGGATACGCCTCGCCGATCGCGATTAGCTTTCCAAGCGATTGACCCACGGCAGTCTCGGCCTGAGCCTTGTCCGCGGTCGGTCCCTGAGTGGTAACGGCGCGCGACCGAGCCTCGGTGACGCTCTCGAGCGTGCCCTTCTCGAAGTCGGCGGCCCCCTTGACCGTTTCGACGATGTTCGGGATCAGGTCCGCGCGGCGCTTTAGATACACGTCTACATCCGACCAGGCGTTATCCACGAGCCTTCGCATCCGGACGAGGCGGTTGAAAGTCACGATCACTCCGAGAACGATCAGGCCGACGATGACAAGCAGATAGATCATGCTAGGCTTCCAGGGCCGGCCCGGGCTCCCAACACATTTTGGCAGCAGGCATGAGAATCACGACGCTCATGTCTTCTTCGACGGGAATTTGACACGCTAGCCGGAACTGGCCGATAACCTGCTCCGACTCGAGCTCCGCCCGCTCTGGGTCCCGCATCGGCGGCTCGGGCGATAGGAATTGGACCCGGCAGGTGGTGCACTGCGCCTTGCCGCCACAGTGGTGGCTTATGTCGATGCCGGCCTGAGTCAATTCGTAGGCGAGGGAGTTCCCCACGCCGCACTCGAACGACTTATGGCCCCGGACAGTAATCGTGGGCATGGTTCTAAGCGTCTTTAAGGGTACGGTATTCGAATCGGACCCGTGCCGCCATCGTTGTTACGGTTGCGGGGCGCTGCGGGATTCGCGCTTTGCGCTGAATGGGTCCGCCGATCCGAATCGATGGAACCATGCTCACCGTGCTCGCTATGACCGTCCTCGCGACTTCGCAATCGAAGCTGATCGCACTTCAGCCAGACGTCCAGTTCCCGGCCAAGGGGGAAACCATCGTTCGGACGTTCGAAAACATCGACCCTGGCATGCCGTTCGACGAGCTGATCCCCTCATGGAACGTGTCGAATTCCCAGAGCGCCGCTATGAAGGTGCAGATCCGGGTGCACGAGCAGAGCGGCATCTCGGATTGGTACACGCTCGGAGAGTGGTCGCTGACTCCCAAAACGTACGACCGCACGAGCGTGAAGGGCCAAAAGGACGCGATGGGCTCTGTCGACACAGATACGCTGACTCTGGCGAATCCGGGCTCGACGATCGACGCACAGGTGACGCTCACATCGCTCGGGGATGGCCCGCGGCCCACGCTCAAGCTGCTGACGTTCTGCTTCTACCGCAATGGCGACCCCCTGCCGAGCTCGAATGACCCGAGTCCCGCCTGGGGCAAGCTGATCGACGTCCCCCAGCGCGCGCAAGGCCTCTATCCGAACGGTGGAGTTCTGTGCAGTCCGACCTCGGTTTCAATGGTGCTCTGGCACTATAGCAATCAGTTGAATCGACCGGAGCTGAACAAGGACGTGCCCGAAGTCGAGGCCAATGTCTGGGATACGGCCTACAAGGGCGCGGGAAACTGGCCGTTCAATACAGCCTACGCGGGATCATTCGACGGCTTGCGAGCGTACGTCAGCCGATTCTCGTCGATCGGCGATTGCGAGAAGTGGATCGATGCCGGATATCCAGTCGTGTGCTCCGTCGCGCTCAGCCTCATCATGGGCAAAGAACTTTCAAAGACCGAAGCGGGTCACCTTGTAGTGCTTGTGGGATTCACGAAGGACGGAGACCCGATATTCAACGATCCCGCCCACAAGGACGAAGTCCGAAAAGTGTACAAGCGAGCAGACTTCGAGAAGGGCTGGCTGTATTCGAAGCGGACCGTGTACTTGATCTACCCCGAGAACGCAAAGACGCCCGCGAACAACCAAGGCCTCTGGATCGAGCCCGCAGCCGGCTAACAAGCTCGCCAAGCGGCGTCTACGCCGCGATCTTAGACTTCGAGCTCGGAGGGACTTCCGCCGCGGCGAGCAGCTCGGCGCCGGTGCGCCCGTCTCGCGGAGCCGAGGCCTCCGCCACCTGCACCGCGATGCCGCCGTTTGGTCCCAGCCGCCCCATCGTCCAGTTGGCGGCCTTGGTCAGAAGCCGCTGCTTGACGAGACCCACGTTATGCCCTGTGAGAGGAAGGATCACGCCAAAGCCCGTCTCGCCGAACCTGCCGACTACGTCGAGCCTGCGGACGCTGTCCTTCAGGAGCTCCGCGGCATCGGCGAGGAAATCGATCACGCTTTGCGAGCCGTAGAACTTCTTCATGCCTTCCAGGCCGTCGAAGCGGATTATGATCAGAGCGACGCTGGAGTCGTCCGCGCTGGCCCGGTGAAGCTCCTCTTCGAGCCGAGCACGGAAGTAGCTTTCGGTGTACGCCGAGGTGTCGGCGTCGATGATGTCGTAATCGACATCCTCGGCTTGGCGGCGCAGCAGCCGGTCCTTGGCCTCTTCGGTCGTGAGAATCTTTCGGAGCTTGGCGAGCGACTGCCGCAGGATGTGCGAAACGTAGTTGCACGAGATCCCCATGCGGGCGGCGATCTCCGTTTGGCTCATCGAATCGAAGTGGAACAGCACGAGCACTTCTCGCTCGAGATCGCGAAGCTGGCGCATAGCATGCTCAAGCACGACGCGGTCTTCGACGCTGAGTTGCTCGGGGCAAAAGTCGGCGCTGTCCAGCCGGTCGACTTCGGTGGTGCCGTCGTCGTCGTTCTGGGTTGCGGCGTCCAGCGAGGCTACCTTGAGCATCTCCTGGGTCTGGAAGACTTCTCGGACCGCACTCTCGCTAACACCCAAAATGTCGGCCACTTCGCGCTCCGTGGGCGCCTTGCCACTCTCGCTTCGGTAAGCGGAAACCGCCTTGTTCACTCGGTGGCGAAGCTCCTGCAGCCACGCCGGGTGCCGGATAGTTTGAGAACGATCTCTAAGGTAGTGCTTGATCTCGCCGGCCACGAGGTACATGGCGTACGTATTGAACCGCACCCCCGCCTCAGGGTCGAATTTCGTAAGAGCGTTCAACAGGCCGATAAACCCGACCTGGACGAGGTCCTCGTACGCCTCGATGCCGCTGAATTTTCGGGCTACCCTTTCGACGAGACCGGCATATTGCACCATGATCAGATCCTTGAGATCTGGCCTGGGATCCGCCAGGTACCGGTTGACGAGCCCTTCCGGGTCCTGGTGCAAGCTCAAATACTGCGACATTTTCTCACTCCGTTGCTTCAGCAAAAGCCGGAATTCCGTTCCGGCTCGAAAAAACCAATGTTTGTCGTCGTGGGCGAATGCGCGCCGCTGCGCCCGCCCTTTTTGCGCTCCGGGCCGTAGCCCGGAGCGAACCTGCCGAGAAGCTACTGAACCGCGTTCACCATCTGGAACATCGGGGTCATGATTGAGATCGCGATGAAGCCGACCACGCCGCCCAGGAAGATGATCAGCATAGGCTCGATCATCGACGTAAGGCCCTTTACCGTGGCTTCGATTTCTTGATCGTAAAAGTCGCCTACCTTGACGAGCATCTCGGACAGCCGCCCGGATTCCTCCCCGATGTCGATCATGGTCGTGACCATAGTGGGGAAGAGGCCGGATTGCACCAGCGGGAGCGAAAGCCGGTTTCCTTCGCGGATGCTCAGGCGCGTCTGCTCGATTGCTTCCGTCAGCACTACGTTGCCCAAAGTCTCACCAACGATTTCGAGGCTGCGCATCATCGGCACGCCCGAGTTGATAAGAGTTCCGAACGTTCTCGAGAACCTGGCGACGCTCATCTTGAGCGAAAGGTCTCCAATGATCGGGAGCTTGAGCTTTAGCCGATCGATTTGATACCTGCCGCGTGTCGTCTTGGAATAGGCCTTGATGCCGATCAGCGTTCCGGCGATGGCGGCAAGCACGAGGTACCAAAAGTGCCCCATGAAGTCGCCCATGCTGAACAGCGCGGATGTGATCAACGGCATTTTCATGTTCATACCGCTGAGGATCTCCTTGAACTTCGGCAGCACGAACGTGAACATGGCAAACAGCATCACCTGGCTGAAGACGAGCACCAGCGTGGGGTACATCATGGCGCTCTTGATCTTGCCGCGGATCTCGTTCTCGTACTCCAGGAATCCGGCCAGCCGATCCAGAATCTGATCCAAAATGCCGCCTAGCTCGGCAGCTCGCACCATGTTGATGTAAAGCTTGCTGAAGATGGATGTGTGCTTGGCGAGCGATTCGTTCAAAGTCAAACCGCTCTTGACGTCCACAGTGACCGCTTCCAAAGCGACCTTCAGAGCCGGGTCCTTGCACTGGCCGGCAAGAATGTCCAGGCAGCGCAGAATCGGAATACCGGCGTCGATCATCGTGGCGAACTGCCGGGTGAAAACAACAAGCGCCTTCGCCTTGACTTTTTTCTTCTTGGCGAACGCCGCAGCTTTGGAGCTCTTGCCCGCCCGTCTGATATCCGTGCAATGAAGAGACTGGTCTCGAAGTTTGGCGAGCACGAGTTGCTCCGACTCGGCATCCATGACTGCCCGAATCGTTCGTCCCGAACTGTCGATCGCTGTGTATGCGAAGTGCGGCATTCCCCTGGTTCCTCTAGTGCGGGCCAAACGGAGGCGTAATGAAGGCCCGACAATTGAATTCTCGGAAGGCGTGAGCCCGGACCCAACGAGGATTTACAGGTAGCTGCGAAATAATGCAAAACCTGGCACAAACCCGCCACCGGATTGACAAAAAGCGCCCTCTCGCTTTTGCGAAAGGGCGCTTGGCGTTAGGATTAAGGCCTACTGGCTGAAGAGTCGCAAGCCGAACAGTGTGCCGCCGAACCGGTCGATGATGAACGCCACGTTGGCGAGCTGGCTGATTCTCGCGAAGTCCGGAGTGTTGGTCTCGGGCACGTAAACCATGTCGCCCGGCTCGAGAGTCACATTCTGGGTCGCATCGCCGTTCTTGATGTAACGTACGTAGTTCGCCAAGATCCTCACGTACTGGCCGGGCTCGCCGATCTTTTGGCGGATAACGAGCGCCTGGCTCAGCTTGGATGTGTATGGGATCGGCCCTCGCGCCAGCGAAACCGCATCGGCCAGGGTCATCGGCTCCTTGTACGGATAGACGCCGGGCGCCTGAACGGCTCCCATGACCATAACCCGGTTAAGGCGCTCTTCCGGCACGTTCAGCTCATCGCCGTCCTGTATCTCGTAGTTCTGGGTGGTGTCGCCTAGGATCAGCATCGCGTACAGGTCGATCGGAATAAGCTCGTTGGAATTCGCATGGCGCAGCGTGGCGCGGCGCAGGTCGGCCCGGTCGGGCACGAAGCCGCCACCCATGTTCAGCAGTGAAACTAGCGAATCTCCCGGCCTCATTTCGTAGGTCCCGGGTCGGTTCACGAATCCGCCGACAGAGGCGCGGACCGTGCGGAACTTGAGCACGGTGACCGAAACGATCGGATTTCTCAGGCGCAAGCGGAGCATGTACTCTTTCGCCAGAACCGCTTCGAGCTCGGTTGTCGTGAGCCCCTCGGCATGGACGATGCCCGCGAACGGAGCGCTGACGTTGCCGTCCTTCCCGATGGGCACATCCGCCAGGATCGGCTCAGGGCTGCCCGCCGTCGAAGTGCGGTAGACCTGGATCCGGATCAAATCGTCTGGTTGGAGCTTATAAGTGCCCCCCGTTTGCTGTTGCGCCGACGCGAACGCGAGCGAGAGCAGCAGAAAGAGCGCTGCGACAAAATAGGCCCTCATCTGTGGTTTTTCCTTCACCCTATTGTTAATCCTAAAATTGACGGCCAGAGGCGCGAGCATTTTACCACCGTCGTTCATAGCTCATTGAGTCCTCGGCGAAGGCCCTCGATAACCACTGTCAACTCGCCTTTGCGCGCCAAGAGTTCCTCGCTCGGTATTGTCGGCAGTTTATCCCGATAAACCTGCTCGTGAACCTTGGAGATTTCCCGGCATATCGCATAGCGGCGTGGTCCCAGCGCCTCGCCCGCCACCTTCAGAAGCGAGCCCACCCGATGAGGCGACTCGAACAGCACGATCGTCAGAGGCGATCGGGCCCATGGCTCCAGCTCCGAGCGAATAGCCCCTGGCTTCCTTCCCAGAAAGCCGAGAAACACAAATCGCTGCGCGAAAAACCCGCTGAGTGCCAGGGCAGCCGTCACTGCGCTGGGGCCCGGCGTCACCGTCACGGCGATGCCGCGTTCGTGGCACAGGTCGGCGAGCTTCGCACCTGGGTCGCTCACAACCGGGGAGCCGCCGTCGGACAGCATAGCTGCCCGCTTGCCTGACGCGATCTCGTCCACATACCGCGAGATCGAGCTGTCGGGTGTATGGTCGTTCAGAACTCTCATGTGCGCCCGGACGCCGAGGTGCGATGCCAGCTTGCCGCTGACCCGCGTGTCCTCGACGATCCAGATATCGGCCGTCGCCAGCGCCTGAGCCGCGCGCGGCGTGAGGTCGCCCAAGTTGCCGATCGGCGTGGCAACGAGGGTCAGACCGCCCGGCCCGTCGCTCATTTCTTGGTCGGTCCAGGCGTGTTCTGCCCTGGCTTGGGCAGCGTGCCGGAGCTTGGTGGCTTCGATGGGGCTGGAGCTTGGTTCTTCTTCTCTTGTTCCGCTTGCTCCTTCAGCTCTTTAGCCTGCTCCTTGGCAATGTCGGCCTGCGCCTTGTCGGCTTCGGTCTTTTCCTTCTTCCACCGATCTTGCTCCTTTTGCACTTGCTCCACTTGGGCAGCGGTGATAACGCCCGCAGAGTGCAGCTTTTCGGTTTCGGCTGCGACGTCGCTGAATACCTTCTGGCCCGAAGTCGATGTGTCGTGATTCATCTGGGCCGCGGAGAGGAGCTGCTCGAAGGCCTTTTCGCCCTGCTTCTGCTGAGCGTACAGGCTGACGAGCTCGAGGTGCAGCGAGGGGCTCTCAGTGACTTGCAGCACATCGTTGACCACACTGATCCGCTCGTCGACAAGCTTCTTCTTATCGGTTTGCGGGCTGTTCCAAATGCCATCGAAGGCGGCGTATTCGGCCAAAACCGCAGGCATCCGGTCGAATCCCTGGCTTGTGGAAGCAGCGGTTTTCGCCTCTTGGTAAATCTTCTCCATTGCGTCGTTCGACGACGCGGTAGAGCCCGACGCGAGCTGTGCGTAGTCGTAAAGCGCTTTGTATCCTGGGCTCGACCACTGGACGGAATTGCCGTGCGTGAACTGATCGAGCTGGGACCGAAGCTGCTCTGAAGCGAGCGTTTGCACGAGTTGATCTCTATATCTCGCCTTGTTCTTTTCGAAGTCCGGCGGCACCGCCGAAGTCACTTTCACGACTTTGTAGATCGCCTTGCCCTCGGGCACGGTGACCACCGGCGATGTCTGACCGGCCTTGAGCCCCCTGAGTGCTTTGAGACTGGGATCCGAATCGATCTGCGCCGCGCTAAGCGTCAAAATCGACTGACTTAGCTTCTTGCCCGGCTGTGGCACGTCGTTCGAGTAGCGGTCCATAGCCTGCTCGAAGCTCAGACCGCCTTTGATGTCGTTTATCGCCTTTTGGACGTTGGCATCCGCGTCTCCCTTTGCCGATGAGAACAGGATGCGCTCGACGACGTACGAGTCGAAGCTCTGTTTGAGCTCCTCGTCGGTCGGATTCATGCGGGCCTTGAGCGCCTCGATGATCAATGGCTGCGCGTAGTGCGCCAACACGGCGCCTCGCTGATCCTTATCCTTGGCCGCGGCCTCGACTTGGGCCGTTAGCCGCTGCTTGGCCTCGTCCAAGCTCAAGCCGGTCTTCTTCTTGAACGCGGCTTCGAAGTCCTGCTCCGTGGCGTTCTGCGGCAGCTCCTTGCTGAATGTCATCTGAAGGCGAGCCATCTGGATTTGCTGATTCGTCTCGTCCTCGATCGCTTTCGACAATGCGGCGTCGGTAAAGCTCACGCCGTCTTGCTGCGCGATAGCCATAATCGCCGCAGAATTCACCTGATCCTGCAGCACCTGGGCCGAAATCTGGGCCTGTTGAATCGGGGTCGGTTCCGCGCCGTTCTGTGATTGCTTTTGGATGGTTGCTTGAATGGCCTGCTGCACTGCGTCGGACGTCAGTTTCGAGCCGGCGATCGTTGCTACCGTGGGGGATTCGCCTTGCTCGCCTTCACCGCCCTGCAGCGCGCGGCCCTGCCCGCAGTTCGAGAAAGCGAAGAACGCGAACACGAGCGCGCAGAAGAACATGATCGCTGGGCCGCAGCCCTTTTGCATGAAGTTTTGAAAACGGGTTATCGACATGACGCGAGAGAATGTAAGTATGGCCGCTCAAAGCGGAACTCATTGACAGGTAGACAAATTAGGCGTATACTGTGTCTACACCTGGGAAACGCGCGGCCGTCGCGCGGGCGCCGCAGGCGGACAGCACTGACGTTACACCATGGCTAAAGGTCTCACGAAGCGGCAAGAGCTTATTCTGAACTACATCCTCGATTATGTCCAGCGAGAAGGTTATCCGCCGTCGATCCGCGAGATCGGGCGAGATTTCGGCATCGGCTCGCTGCGCGGCGTCACAGTGCACCTCGACGCGCTCGAACGAAAAGGCTATATCTCGAGGTCCAATACGCCGCGGTCCATCAAGGTCGTGCATCCCCAGTTTCAAGCGAACGGCCACGTCGCCATGCTCCCTCTGGTCGGCGATATCGCGGCGGGCCATCCCATCCACGCCCAAGAGCACGTCGAAGACCTCGTCGCAGTACCCTCCGAAATGGTCCGCAATGTGCAGGATGCTTTCGTGCTGCGGGTCAAGGGTGAGTCCATGATCGGCGACGGAATTCTCCCGCACGACCTGGTCGTGATCAAGCCGCAGAAGACGGCCAATCAGGGCGACCTTGTTGCCGCTTTGCTCGGCGACGAGGCGACCGTCAAGCGGATCGATTTCGGAAAGAATGGCGTGCGCCTGCTACCTTCCAACCCCGCATTCGAGCCGATCGAAATCAGGCAGGAGGACTCCGCCATTATCGGCAAGGTCGTCGGCTTGATCCGAGGTTACGGCCAAAGCATGAACTGATCGGCCGCCTGCCCTTACGAATTGGGGCAGGCATTTACACCTGTATTGCAAATTAAGCCGCTTTCAGCGCAAGCATATCGCACTTAAGATTCAAAAGCTGGCTGAACCTGTTGTAATCTTGGCTCATGCGGTATCTCCGTTTACTCGCCGCGGCGGCCGTTTTGCCGTCGCTGGCTCTTGCTGACCCGTTGCTGTACCGGGCTATCGATTTAGGCACTCTCGGAGGCGCCCAGACCGATGCCTGGGGCATCAACGCTTCCGGTCAAATCGTCGGTCAGTCGCTCGGCGGGAGCGATCAGTGGCACGCTTTCTTCTGGGCCGGCTCCATGGTCGACCTCGGCGCCCTTCCCGGGGGATCGAACAGCTACGCCTACGGGATCAATAAGAACGCGCAGCTGGTTGGCGAGTCGGACTCTACCAGCGGCAGGCACGCTTCGTTCTGGAATGGCGCCAACCTGGTTGACCTTGGCACGCTTGGGGGCACGACCAGCCAAGCTTATGCCATCAACGACAGTGGGCTGATCGTGGGTGCTGCCGCGATTGCCGACGGAACCAGCCACCCGTTCCTCTGGAATGGCACCAGTCTGGTGGACCTCACGAACACCGCCGGACGCGCAAACGCTATCAATGCGGCCGGGCATGTCGTTGGTGAGTCCGGCTCTCACGCGTTCTACTACGACGGAACGACCGTGACCGACCTCGGCGCGCTCACAGGCAGCACTAGCTCGGCCTATTCTATTAATGACAGTAACCAGATCGTCGGAGGGTTCGCGGACTCAAAAGCAGTGTCGCACGCTGCGCTTTGGGATCAGTCGGCGACCGACCTGGGAACGCTTGGAGGCACGAACAGCTATGCCTTCGGCATCAATAACGTGGGCCAGATCGTCGGGCAATCCGACACCCCTTCCGCCGGCACACATGCGTTCATCGATTCGGGCGGATCGATGCAGGATTTGAACAACCTCCTGCAGCCGTCTACGTCGAACCCGAGCCTCATCCGGGCGTTTGGAATCAACGACCATGGCTGGGTGAGCGCGAACGACGTCAATAACCACGGCTACGCCTTGGTTCCGCTGACGCCAGGGTTCATAGGGCAGTACGCGGACAATTCGCTCGCGTTCTGGCGCGTGTCCGATGGGCACGTCGTGAACTGGAAGCCGTTCGGGAATCCCGGAGGCGGCGTGACCATCGTGGGCGTCGGAGATTTCTGGGGAGACGGCCACACGGACATGCTGGGCCAATACCCCAGCGGAGACCTTGCCATCTGGCGGATGGGCTCCGGCGACGCGATTAACGGCTGGTTCCCGCTCGGCAGCCCCGGCAACGACGTGATCGTTGCGGTTGCCGATGTAGACGGTGACGGCAAGGCCGACATGATCGGACAGGGCCTTGCAAACAATCACCTGCAAGTGTGGACGATGAACGGTGCGCACGTCAGCTCGTGGAAGGATCTGGGCGATCCGGGCGGCGGCGTACGCTTCGTGGGCGCCGGCGACTTCGACGGCGACGGCCACCCGGACCTGCTGGGCCAATATCCTAACGGCGATCTCGCCATTTGGTACATGAGCGGCCTCGGCGTCGTGAACTGGAGGCCTCTGGGCAGCCCGGGCGCAGGGGTGACCATCGTCGGTGTGGCCGATTACAACCGCGACAAGCACGCCGATTTCATCGGACTGCTGCCTACCACGCACCAACTCGCTATCTGGTACACGGACGGCCAGCACGTGATCGACTGGAAGGTTCTCGGAGATCCGGGCGCCGGCGTCACCGTTCACGCTGGCGCCATGTTCGCGGAGTAGGCTCCCTCCCTGCTCTGACCGCAAGGGTCGCCTTTCTAGAAGGCGGCCCTTTTTCACGTATCGCGACGATCGCGTCGCGATACGTGAAACTGTAGATCGATTGATCCACTAGCCAATAAGTTGACGTTCGCTATCTCGCTATAGGTCTTCATAAAGAGTTAACGAATAAAGCTGAGAGTTGGTGTATAAATAGGAAGAAACCAGGCATGCAGCTTACGTAGGATCATTAACACGTATAACTAGGTGTCATGGGCGCAAAAAGCTCCCTAAAAGGGGGCACTTGAAACAGCTAATACGTTTACTTTAGACATATTGAATATTTGTAGCGAGAAAGAACTGGCCAGGGCAGGAAATCGGGACAGATGATACGCGTTGAGAAGGTTATCGTAGCGGGAGCAATTCTATTGCTTTCGATCCAAACAGTTTTGGCCGGAAGCGCACTGCACCTCTTGGGTCCAGCTTGGAGCCCGCTCCGTCAGTCAAAGCCCAAGTCGCAGAGGCGTAGAACTTCGCTTGGGGTGCCGATCCAGTTCAATAGCCCGTCAATCGACCGCAATTGGTCGGTCAAGCGACGCAATCGCCGGCGTCGAAGGCGGATCGGAAGAGTGGGCGAGCAGGGACTCGAACCCTGACGTCTTTTGGACACTGGAACCTAAATCCAGCGCGTCTACCAATTCCGCCACTCGCCCGCCGAACGCCAATCTTACCTTCAGGGAACTAATCCCGGCGGCTGGGCCAAGCCCCGAACGGTCACCATTCCGCCTCCTACCGAGACATCTTGCAATATCGCGGGAATCGGCAAATCGGCAGTGTCGAGAATCGGGTTGAGCTTGTCGAATTGCGATTGCACCAGTTGGTTGGCGCCTACGCCGAGAGCCCTTGCAGACTCCAGGCGCACAAACAGCTTCTTGCCGTCTTCCACGATTTCGAGCTTGCAGCGCACCTCGGCTTGGATCGGGAGCACCATATTCATCGTCGCCTTAGCCAACAGCTCGCCATTTTCGGCCCGTACACCGAAGTTTCGTAGCCCTCCTGGCGCTTTCGATTCCAGAAAGGCCGCTATGTCCTCCTCCGAAACAACCACCTCGAACGGCGCGGGCTCGGCCATGCGGGTCTGAAGCTCCCCGACCTTTACGTCTAGATTCGCTCCCCGGAGTTTGAGAGACGTCAGGCGAAGGCCGATCGGCAGCCGGAAGCCATGCAGCGTCGCCTCGAACCCCTCGATGGTTATCCACTCTTCGGGCATGCGGCCTTGAGCGTACCTAGGGATATTGAGTAGCATTCGGGCATGCGTGCGGTTGCGTTGCTGCTCGGTTTCGTCCTTATCGTCGCGGCCGGTTTAGCTATTCGGCAATTCGCGCCGTCACCTGCTCCGCAGACGTTGGTCGTGGGGAAGGTGATCCAGCCTCTAGGAAACCAGCAAGACGTCGGCAGCTTCCCAGACAACCTCGCGATGAGCCCCGACGGCGCTTTCCTGTTCGCGACGGACTCCGGATTTCGGCAGCAGATCAGCGTGCTCGACGCATTCTCCGGAAAGCTGGTCGGCAAAGTTGGTGACGCCAAGACGCCGCTGTACTATGGCCTGGCGTGCGCAACCATCGATGGGACCACCATGCTCTACGCGAGCGGCGGCAGCGCAGATAAGGTGTATGCCTACCGCGTCGGGGCCGATGGCTCATTGGAGGCCGCCGATTCGTTCGACGATCCCGCATCGGTCGACCCCGAGAAAGTGGGACGGTTCCCAGCCGGCATTTGCCTGACTCCGGACGGATCGAAGCTTCTCGTGGTCGAGAACGAGTCCACGCCCTCGAACGGGTTCCATGGCGCGCTGGCCGTATTCGACACCAAGACCCGATCCTTGATAAAGCGGATCGAGCTTCCGGCGTTCCCGCTGGCCGTCGCCTATCAGGACGGACGAGCGTTCTGCACATGCGAGCGTGATGGAGCCTTGGCGATTGTCGACATCGATCGGGGGCACGTCGATCTCATGCGTACCGGAGACAACGAGAGCGCTCTGCTCGCCGACGCTCGGAACCACCGGCTATTCGTTTCCAATTCGAACAGTGACACGGTATCGGTTATCGACACGACGCGGCGGAAGCTCGCGCGGACGCTCGAGCTTAGCTCCAGGGCATTCGCCTCGCTGCGCGGAGGCACCCCGCTGGGAATGACCGAAACTCCCGACGGCCGGCTACTTTTCGTGGCCATGGCCGACATGAATGCCGTCGCGGTGGTAGACACCCAGAGCATGAAGCTCGCCGGTTATTTGCCGGCAGGGTGGTATCCGACCGCAGTTCAGATTAGCCGAGACGGCAGACGCCTGTTCGTGGCCAACGCCAAGGGCGTTCAGGCGAAGAACCCGAATGGCAAGCCGGTCGGCGCGCTGGGCCGGTATGCGCCGAACATCATCGAAGGGGATGTGTCGACGATCTCGCTGGCTGAGGTGATGCCCAGACTGATCGAGCTTACGGACGAAGTCGTCGCCGACTGCTCCACGCCTCTCGGCCGGACCGACATGGCGGCGAAGCAATTCATCAAGCCCAATATCGGACACGTGATATACGTGATCAAGGAAAACCGCACCTACGACCAGGTGCTCGGTGACATGCCCGAAGGCAATGGCGACCCGGACCTTTGCATGTTCCCGAAGGACGTCACGCCTAACCAGCACGCGCTGGCGGCGAGATTCGGCCTGTTCGACAACTTTTACGCATGCGCCGAAGTCTCAGCGGACGGCTGGAATTGGTCGACCGCCGGCATCGCCAACGAATACACCGAGCGGAACGTTTTCACCAACTACAGCGGACACGGCAGGAGTTACGACTTCGAAGGAACGAACAACGGTGCGCCGGTCGACCTCGATGGCGAGCGCGACGTTGCCCAGCCACCTGGCGGATATATCTGGGACCAGTGCGCCCGTCAAGGGGTCAGCTACCGAAATTACGGGTTCTTCGTAGCGTTCGGCTCCGACGAGAAGCGCCCGAATGGCAAGCCGCTCGCCGTGGATAACGCTCCGGATCGGAAGGCGCTGGTTGGCCACACCTGTCTCGATTTCCGACGATTCGACCTCGACTACCCGGACAGCGATGCTTGGCTGAAGCTGGGTGTGGCGCCCGCGCCCAAGCAGCTCAAATCCTACGGCTCG
>JAICWL010000151.1 GCA_025934835.1 Fimbriimonadaceae bacterium | reverse complement strand
TCTCAACTGAACCACTACCGCGGAGCGAACTGCCAGATATTCCGCTGGAGCGGCTGCGAGTAGCCCTCCGTCTTCTGAAGAATGGGGTTGACGCGATCCGATCGATACGCGATCACCTCGCCACGAGTGCTCAGCGGGATGATGCTCGCGTCCGCCGCGATGAGCTGGCACGTCTTAAACATAAGCTTGTCTCGCGCCGAGCCTGGCTCCGTAAGGCTGGTTTTGAGGATCGACCGGAGCAGAGGCTGATTCGGCGCCAGCCAAAGCTTGTCGTAGCCGGCAACACTCCCGATCCAGTTCCGGAGAACCATCGCCGGATCGCCGAGTCCCGTGAACCAATTGACCACAAGGTCGAAGTTCACGCTCTTTGCGTTGTAAATCTTGCTTACGAGATCTCCGAGACTGATGGGCACAACGCTCACTTTCAGACCAATCGCGTTCAACTGCTGCTGAAGCACCTGCGCGATCGGCAAAAGCGTCGAATCGTACGAGGGGGCGCTGATGGTGACGCTCTTCCCAGTCGCGCCGGCGGCAGCGACGAGAGAGCGGGCCCTCTGGACATTCTGTGTGGAATTGGGCATCGCGTTCGGATTGCAGACCCCGTAACCGGGAGAGATCGCAGCGCTCGGTCGACCGACGCCAGCAAACGCCGTGTCGATGAGCTGCTTCCGGTTGAGGGCAAGCTCGAGCGCTTGGCGTAACCGCGGATCGGAGAAGATTGATGACCGGGCGTTCACGCCGAGATAGTTGAAGTTCGTCGTGTCCATGACGTGCGTCTTGACGTTTGGTACGCCTTTCAGGAGAGACACGGCATCCGGGTTGTCGAACCAGGTCGCATCGATGCTCCCATCGCGCAGCGCTGCAATCCGGGCTGCGTCATCCCCAATGATCTTCTCGGTAAGGGTGTCAGCCTTTGGGAACCCTTTCCGCCAGTAGTAGGGATTGCGCTTGAACGTCCATGACTCCTTGGGGATGTGACTCACGACCTTGAACGGCCCCGTGCCGAGCAGCTGAGTCTTCGGATCGAATGTGCCCGCGACCCATTCCTTCATCGGCAGGATCGATGCGTCCGGATGGGCGAGGGCGGCAAGGAGAGCACCATTGGGAGTCTCCAGCGTGATTTTCACTTGCCACTTTCCACTCGCCACGACGCTGGCTACGGGCCCGATGTAACGAGCAGCCGTGTTGACGTTGTTAGGGTCGACGAGCCGACGAAGGCTTCCGACGACGTCGCCGACCGTTAGCTCACGACCATTTGAGAAATGGACGCCCTTGCGGATATTGAAGACCCAAATCTTATTTGGGAGCGTCTTCGAAGGCAGGATTTTCCAGGATGTCGCCAAGTCCGGTTGGATGTCCAGATTCTGGCCCTGCGTTACCAGACGGTCGTAGACGTAACTGTAAAGCTGCCAGTCCGGGTACCCGATCGTGGACTTCGCGGGATCCAGCGAAGTCACGTCGACGATGGAGCCGATCGTCAAAGAACCTGAGTTCGCCTTCTGAGTGTTGCTCGATGCCGCGGTGGCTGAGGTCGAATGGAGACCCACTGCTGCGAGCGCGACGAGCGCGACGAGCCCCACGAGAGCGGCGGCAGCGGCCGATTGACGACGCTGCCCCGTGTGCTGTCCCATTTTCTGACCACCTCTCCTTAGAAAGCGACAACTAGGTGCGACCTTTCGAGCCACCACTCGGACGTTGGTGCGATTCCCCGGCGATGCCTGACGACTTGGCGAGTTCCTCTGTGGAACGTCGCTGAGGACTCGGGGTTCCAAAGAGCACAGCCAACGCATCGGCGAACAGCGTGGGATCAGCGAGGTCGGGCTCAGCCCACCAGGACTCTCCGAACCCGAGAATCAAGGCCCAGAGGATTTGCCCCAGTCGTTCGACCGGCAGGGGCGCGTCCGGCGGCGATGCCTTCGTCAGTACCTCTTCAAGGAATTCGCGTCGACTGCTATACCCCGAGAGGAGCGGCACCGTTGTGTTTCGGTGCTCCTCGTCTCTACTCGCGCGGGCTGTAAATTCCAGGAGCGTCGCGTACCAGTGTGGATTCGGGACAATCGTGGCCCCCATCGCAAGCGCGCCCGCTGGCGAGCCGATGCCATCGGCCAACGCCTCGCGCCAGCGATTCTCCCGTAGAGTCCGCCGCCGCTCGAGTACCGCCAGAAACAAGTCGTCCTTGTTCTCAAAGCTCGAATAGAGAGCCCCGGTGGTGTAGCCGGCCTCGCTCGCAATTGCCTGCATCGAAGCCGCATGGAAGCCTCGGGCGCCGAACACCTTCTCGGCGGCATCGAGAACGCGCGCGCGAGTGATTCGGCGGTGGCGTGTCGCTGTCGTTGGCGCCTGGCCTGACGATGCATCCATAACGTCGTTATTCAATAACAACATTATCGGTAATGTCAAGCTGTGCCAAAGTTGCCATGCGCCGGAAGCGAGGACGTCGTCGTCGTTGGTGCGGGCGCTGTCGGCGTGACCGTCGCTCTTGAGCTCGCCCGCCGCGGCCGACGAGTAACGCTCATCGAACGCAGCGGTGATCTGGCAGCCGGCTGCTCACGTGCGAATGCGGGCTTCACCGGACCGGGACACGCTGCGCCGATCGCCACGCCGGCGAAACTTCGTGAGGGACTCGGATCGCTGGCCCGGCGGAACGGCCCCTTCCGACTTTCCTTGCGTCCCACACTTGCTCCTTGGCTGATGCGGTTCGTGCTGAGCTGCCGAGCACCGCAGGTCGAGGTCGCGACGCAGATCCTCCGTGCTCTGAGTATGGAAGGGCTGACGCTTCATGCAAAGCTCGCCGCAGAAGGCATCGACACCGGATTCCGGACATGCGGACGGCTCGAAGTCTTCGGGACGATGGCAGGACTTGAGAAGGGGCGACTCGAGGCCGCTCATTACGTCGCAACCACAGCCCTCCGCGCCGAAGAGCTTACCCCTGCCGAGGCGCTGTGCCTCGAACCTGCCCTAAACGGCGGCCTCGTCGGTGCGATCTATTACCCGGATGAAACGGGATGCGACCCGCTCCGGTACGTCCAAGGCATCGCCGCGGCGGCGGTCGAAGCTGGCGTACTCATCGAGACAGGGGTCGAACTCCAAGCGCTGTCTCGACAGGGACGCAGGTTTCTACTTAAGACCTCCGCGGGCACACGAAAGCCGCTGTTGACCGTCATGGCAACGGGCATATGGTCCGCGCACCTTCTGCGAATGGCCGGGATTCACATCCCACTCGAGGCCGGCCTGGGATACTCCATCGATGTCGCCAACGCGCGCATCGAGCCCCGAACACCGGTCTACCTCAACGAGGCCCGAACGATTGTGACGAACCTTGGGGGACGGCTGCGTCTCGTCGGCTTATTCGTACTCGGCGGGCGAAAGGGACACCGCGACTCGGGCAGCGTCCGACGGTTGTTCGAGGCGGCCTCGCGCGGAATCCAAGGAGCCGACGAGTGGTCGAGCGCCCGAGTTTGGTCGGGCTTGCGCCCATGCACACCAGACGCCTTGCCCGTGATTGGTTCGCCGCCCGACATGGAGGATCTGACGATCGCGACGGGCCACGGCATGCTCGGATTGCAACTCGCCCCGGTCACAGCGCGCATACTCGCGGATCATGTTTCGGGCGCGCCGGTGACCGAGTTGATACCCCTCGCTGTAGATCGTTTTAGAAGCTGGCCACAGCTGTAATGCCGACGTCATCCATTGGCCTCACCGGGGGATTACGGCAGCACGGTCGTCGAGC
>JAICWL010000093.1 GCA_025934835.1 Fimbriimonadaceae bacterium | reverse complement strand
GTGGACGGCCGATACGGCGGGGTTCGCGAGTCGCTCGAAGCGGTGAGCATGCAGATGGCGGAATCGGTCGCGAAGCTGATCACCGGTTCGATAAGGCATTCGTGTGGCTTGGCGGTCGAGTGCGTGATTGCGGACACGTGCATCGGCGGCGTGGCGGAGGCTGCCGATTGCGAGGCGAAATTCCAGGAAGAAGGGGTCGGCGTGTCGATAACGGTGACTCCGTGTTGGTGCTACGGCGCGGAGACCATGGACATGAATCCGCAGCGTCCCAAGGCGATATGGGGATTCAACGGCGCCGACAGACCGGGCGCCGTGTACCTGGCGGCGACGCTGTCCGCGCATGCCCAGAAGGGGTTGCCTTGTTTCGGCATCTACGGTCGCGACGTTCAAGACCTGGAAGACCGAGCGATTCCGCAGGACGTCGCCGACAAGATCCTGAGGTTCGCGCGGGCGGGGCTTGCCGTAGCCACGATGCGAGGTACGAGCTACCTGGCCATGGGCGGCGTGAGCATGGGCATCGCCGGCTCCATCGTGAACCACGAGCTATTCGAGCGCACATTCGGCATGAGGGTCGAGTCGGTCGATATGAGCGAATTCCTCGGACGGATCGAAAAGGGGATATTCGATCAGAACGAATTCGAGCTGGCGCTCGGGTGGGTGCGCCAAAACTGCCGCGAAGCGGATGATCTCAATCCGGAAGCGAAGCGCCGCTCGCGGCAAATGAAGGACTCGGATTGGGAGTTCTGCGTCAAGATGGCGCTCATCGCCAGGGACCTGATGGTAGGTAACCCGAGGCTTGCGGAGCGGGGGTTTCCCGAGCAGGCCCGAGGCCACAACGCCATGGCAGGCGGTTTCCAAGGGCAGCGCCAATGGACGGACTACTATCCGAACGGCGACTTTCTCGAGGCGATCCTGTGCAGCTCGTTCGACTGGAACGGCATCCGCCAGCCGTACATCGTGGCGACGGAAAACGACAGCTTAAACGGCATTTCGATGTTGCTCGGCCACCTGCTGACGGGCGCCGCTCAAATGTTCTCGGACGTTCGCACATATTGGTCTCCAAGAGCCACCGAGAGGGTGACCGGATGGAAGCCCACCGGACCCGGCTCGAACGGATTTCTGCATCTGATCAATTCCGGGCCAAGCGCGCTTGACTGGACCGGCAACAGCCTGGCTCCCTGGTGGAAAATCACCCCCGAGCAGGCCGCGCAATGTCTCAAGGAGACGCTGTGGCACCCGAGCGACACCGGGTATTTCCCCGGCGGCGGCTGGAGCACGGATTTCACGACCCAGGGCGGGGTGGAGTGCACCATGTTCCGCGTGAACTATGTGTCTGGGCTTGGGGCGGTGCTGCAGATCGCGGAGGGCCAGACTATCAAATTGCCTCCGCAGGTTCACGACACTTTGGATGCGCGCACGAACCCAACATGGCCCACGACGTGGTTCGTACCGCGGACAACCGGCCAGGGTGCGTTTCGAGACGTTTATACGGTGATGAATAGCTGGGGCGCCAACCACGGGGCCATCAGCCCAGGGCACATCGGGGCCGATCTTGTTACACTGGCCTCGATGCTTCGGATTCCGGTCGACATGCACAACCTGAAGGAGGAGCAAGTCTTCCGGCCGGCGTCATGGACGCGGTTCGGCGCGGCCGAGCCGGAATCGGCGGATTATCGCGCTTGCGCGGCCCACGGGCCGCTTTACGGGTAGGAAATATGGCAGTTCGAGAGTTAGATGCGATTCGGGGTTCGTTTTTGCTAAGCGGGCTCTCGCAAGATCAGGCCGAGGAAGTCATGGCCCTCGCGAATATCGAGCAGCGCGGCATCGGCGAGAGGCTCACGACAGCGGGAGACAAGAATAGCGATCTGTTCCTTGTTCTTTCGGGCAAGCTCGACGCCGTGACAGAGGACGGGGACAAGATCGCCGAGTTGGGCGGCGGCAGCCCGATAGGCGAGGTTTCGTTCCTGGACGGGGAAGCCAGGACGACTCACACGATCTGCCTGACGCCGGTCGTCGCCGCGAGATTCCCGGCGGCGGAGCTCAGGAAGCTCATGGTCAAGGACAAGGTCGTCGGGTTTATCTTGATGGCGAATCTTTCACGGATTCTGACGCGGAGGTTGCGAAACGCGAACATCCGACTGGATGAGCTGCTGGACCATACCGGCGACGTGTGGAAGCACGCCCTTTAGCTAGCTGGATCGCCGGGTGCGGTTCATCGTAAGCCAGTACAGGCCGAGCTGGCGCACGGCGTCGATGAACTCGTCAAAATCGACGGGCTTGCGGATGTACGAATTCGCGCCGAGATTATAGCTCTCCACGATATCTCTCTCTTCATCGGAGGATGTGAGAACCACTATCGGAAGAGTTCGGGTTTTCTCCTCACTCCGAATCTTCTGGAGAACCTCCAGGCCGCTGACCTTCGGCAGCTTGAGGTCCAGCAGGACGAGATCTGGAAGCCGGGAACCGGCTGCGGGACCGAAAAGGTGGTCGAGCGCTTCAGCGCCATCACGGGCGACTCTTATGATATTCGGAACCTCACTCTGGCGCATCGCGCGCAGCGTGAGCTGTTCGTCGTCGGCGTTATCTTCGACCAGGAGTATCGTCTTCGGTTCTGCTGCCATGTTCGGTGTTTCCAGAGACCCGCAGGAGCCACCGTTGGCTTCTGGCGAACCCGCATAAGCTGGGACTGTCGATCGTCACTCTATACTTTAGGCGTAACAATTATCGCTCACATCGTCCCCCCGAAGTCTACGCGGCATGGGAACCCTTAAACGGCATCGCGGGTTCCACCGTAGCAAGAGTTGATCTATGGAGAGCGCCTTTCAGCACCTGGCAAAAATCGCGAAGCCCTCGGACCTTCACAAGATGTCCGACAAGGAGCTTCGGGAGCTCGCGACCGAGGTGCGCCAGGCGATCCTTCAAAAGGTCAGCAAGACCGGCGGTCATCTTAGCTCGAATCTCGGCACAGTCGAGCTAACCGTGGCCCTTTACGCTGCCTACGAGATTCCTCCGGACAAGGTTGTATGGGACACGGGCCATCAGGCATATGCGCACAAGCTCCTCACTGGCAGGCTCGATCGGTTCGACACGCTAAGGAAGCACAAAGGCCTGAGCGGCTTCCTCCGCAGGCAGGAGCACGAGTTGGATTCGTTCGGCGCGGGCCACGCGGGCACAGCGATCTCCGCGGCCCTCGGCTTTGCGATCGCCCGGGACAAGCTCGGAGGGACCGAGCGCGTTCTCGCGATTACCGGTGACGCGGCGATCGCCTCCGGAATGAGCTGGGAGGCATTAAACCACGCCGGGGCCATGGGAACGGACCTCACGGTGGTGCTGAACGACAACCGCATGTCCATCGCCCCGAACGTGGGCGCGCTCACGAACTACCTCGCCACGCTGCGCTCGAGGCCGTGGCTCCAGAATTGGGCGGCCGCGGCCAAGGACGTCGTGGTCCGCATGCCCGATCCCATCGGCAAAGTCGCCGCGGGTCTTCGGCATGGCATCACCCACTACCTGGCCCCATCGAACACGGGCACAATTTTCGAGGAGATCGGCTGGGAGTACATCGGGCCGATGGATGGCCACGATCTGCAGGTTCTTCTGGAGGTTTTTCGCAACGTTCGCGAGCTAAAGGGTCCCGTGTTCGTCCATGCCCTCACTGTGAAGGGCAAGGGGTACGACGTGGCCGAAGAGGACGCCCGCAAGTGGCATGGCGTTATACCGTTCGATCTCGAAGCGAACGATATGGTCAAGGCCGCCGGACCGATCACCTACACCAAGGCGTTCGGAGATGCCGCAGTCGAGTGCGCCGAGGCCGACCCCACGATCGTGGCGATAACTGCTGCGATGCCGGATGGGACCGGCCTGGATGCATTCGCTCGGCAGATCCCGGATCGGTTTTACGACACGGGCATCGCGGAGCAGCATGCCGTTACGTTCGCCGCGGGCCTCGCAGCAGGCGGCATGAAGCCGTTCTGCGCGATCTATTCCACGTTCCTCCAGCGGGCGTTCGACCAGGTTCTCCATGACGTATGCATCCAGAACCTTCCCGTGCGGTTTTTCCTGGATCGGGCCGGTTTGGTTGGAGACGACGGCCCAACCCATCATGGGGCGTTCGATCTCAGCTATCTCACGCCGATCCCGAATGTCGTCGTGCTTTCGCCGCGCGACACCACCGAGCTAAGGGAGATGGTGCGGTGGATGGCACGGTTCGACGAGCATCCTTCTGCCGTGCGGTACCCGAGGGGCTCGAGCGACGACCGGCTTCCTGAGGCGCGCACCGCAATCCAGCTCGGCTGCGCCGAAGTGCTGCGTACCGGCAGCGACGTGACGCTGGCCGCCGTGGGAAGCATGGTGAGCGCGGCATGGGAGGCAGCGGCGATCTTGGAGCAGGAAGGGATCGAGGCCACGGTTGTCAACGCGCGTTTTATCAAACCGCTCGATGTGGGAACGATCGAGAAGTCGGTCCGGCAGACCGGAAGAATCGTGACGATCGAGGAGAACGTGCGGGCGGGCGGATATGGCCAGCAAGTCGTCGATGCGCTCGCCGCGGCGCTCCCAGGCGGCTTCAGGCACGCGGTCCTCACGCTGCCGGACGAATTCATCGAGCATGGCTCGCAGCCGATTTTGCGCAGCGAGTGCGGGCTGAGCGCGCAAGGGATCGTGGGAGCGGCCAGGCGGCTGGTCGCGGGAAGCCTGACTTCGACGCCGTAGGCCCTTATACGGTCGCTGCATGCATCGGGAACTTTGTCGCACTGTCTTGCGCGTAATGCACGATTACGGCTAGCGCCGTAACTGCATTTCAATCATATCGCCGACTCATCGCCATGGTTCGAGGGCGCTTTCCTTCGAACCCCTGAGCCTTAAATAGGAGGCCAATTGATGCGCCGGTTATCATCAAAAGCGTTCACTCTCATCGAGCTACTCGTAGTGATCGCAATCATCGCAATCCTCGCAGCGATCCTCTTCCCTGTGTTTGCCCAGGCTAAAGAGGCAGCGAAGAAAACGCAGACCCTGAGCAATACCAAACAGCTCGCTACGGGCATCGCAATCTACATTACGGACTCGGACGACAACTATCCGATGGCGTTCAGCAGGCGGGCCAACGGCTCGTTTCGCTACGCGACCGTTCACCCGACCCCAGCGGGCTCGGTGGCTTCGGGATGGGACGACCCCACGATCGTTGCGCAAACGCAATGCCAGTGGGCCAACTCCATCCAGCCCTACATCAAGAACTGGGACCTGTATCGCGGTCCGTCGCAACAATCCGTGACTCTCGCAGGTGAAGTCTTCACCGGCACGATCCCCCCTGTCGACGTCGGCATGACGATGAACGGGTTGCTGCACACCTATAACGCCACGGCGATCGACGAGCCTTCGCTCGTGCCCGCGCTATGGTCGGGAGTCGGCAACACGGCAATCAAGGGAAGGAGCTCGGCGAATCCGTCGCTGACTTGCCCCGGGGTGCAGGATTGCCGGTTCAATCCGGGCGGAAGAGCCCAGGCCGATGGAGCCGATGGGAATCAGAGCCCGTTCTTCGGCTATGGCAACTTCAGTCCGTCTTGGACCGTGTGGACTCACGGCGACAAGAACGGAGGCGGAGTCGTCATGGCGCGGACCGATACTTCGGCGAAGTTCTATCGCGTGGGCACCGCGGAATACCCGAACTACCACGCGACGGCCGAGACCGATCCCTACGCGTACTGGCGCACCCAAAGCGACGGCACGATGGGCTTCGGATTCTGGGCCACGCTAAATGGCGACTGCACGGATACCTCGGACGAGAACACATCCGGGCAGACCTACGCGTGCTTCTTCCGGCCGGATCGGCAGAGATAGGGATCAGTCGATGAG
Organism: Fimbriimonadaceae bacterium; assembly: GCA_025934835.1. GTDB lineage: Bacteria > Armatimonadota > Fimbriimonadia > Fimbriimonadales > Fimbriimonadaceae > Fimbriimonas. The sequence goes on along the minus strand of JAICWL010000093.1, from coordinate 4,992 downwards.
GAGAACAAGTCGAACATGGCTTGCGCTCGCGGGCATCGCGATCGTGGGATGGATACCAGCCGGCTGCCACGGACGCACTGCGGACAGCGTCGATAAAGACGTCGTCCAGGCTCGTCCCGGTCAGTCACTTCCGAAGGGTCTGACGGCTTCGCAAGGAGTCGCCCAGCCCCCTCCCAGCCAGCAGACGGCAGATACGGCGCCGTAGGCTCGAAGAGGGGCGCGTTCGGCGCCCCTCCAGCCCCATGCTACGGGGTAAAATAGTAGACATGGCTAAATGGAAAGAAGGTGACCGCGTGCGCGTGGTCGCGCGCAAGGTTTCGGAGGAGGATCGCAAGAAGAACCGCTACTTCGAGCACATGGCTGGACTTGCCGGCGTCGTGCAACAGGTGTATTCCGAATCGGAGGTCGCGGTGCGGATCGACCCCGCCAGTATGAGCAAGATCACTAAGGACGTGCACACCACGGCCGGGGTGCGAATGCGCGAGAAATTCCTAGGCCAAATCTCCGAGGAAGTCAAGAAAAGCCTCTCGAAAGAGGAGATGGAGTTCGAGCCGAACTACGTGCTGCTCGTTCAGGCGTCCGACATCGAGAAGGCAAGCTGATGGCGACCGAATTCAGCTTCGACATCGTATCGCGCGTGGACTCCATGGAGGCCAAGAACGCCATCAATCAGGCGCAAAAGGAGCTCCAGAACCGATACGACCTGAAGGGGACCAAGTGCGAGATCATCCAGGAGAAGGATGATGTGAAGCTGATCGCGGACGACGAATTCCTCATGAATCAGCTCAAGGACATCGTCTTCAGCAAGCTTATCAAACGAGGGGTCGACGCGAGGCAGATAGAGTGGGGCTCGCTCGAGCCGGGCGCCGGCATCAGTGTGAGGACGGACCTGAAGTTCAAGCAGGGCATATCCCAGGATAAGGCAAAGCCTCTCATCAAACAGATTCGAGACAAGGGTCTCAAGGTGCAGGCACAGATTCAAGGCGACGAGGTGCGAGTGACCGCCAAGAGCAAGGACGACCTGCAGAAGACGATCCAATTCGTAAAGGGCCTGGACCTTGATTTCCCCGTCGAGTTCGTGAACTACCGCTAGGCAGCCTCACTCGGCGCCCGCTCGGCGTATGTTTATAGGCATGGGAAATATCTCCTGCGATCAGCTTTCGGCGCGAGTCGAGGCGCTCGAGCGGTCGAATCGAAAACTCAGGCTGCTGAGCATTCTCAGCCTCGGCGCTCCGTTGCTTGCCGTTGTAGGCTGGCAGGCCAAGCCGTCAGTGCCCAATTTGTTGCAGGTCAGGAAGCTCGAAGTAGTCGATGACCGGGGCGTACCGATGGTGGCGCTGGGCGTGGACCCACAAACGCTGGGAGGGAATATCACCCTCCGCGATCGGGGCGGGGAAAAGCGCGGTTGGTGGACCGCGAACGCCGGCGGAGCGGCCCTCGGTATGACGGGCGACACCGGCTCGGGTGCGGGCGGCATGTCGCTCGGGATGAGCACGGCGGCCGACGAGGCTCAGTTGTCGATTGCGGCCTCGTCCGGATCGGGAATCTCCGCAGGAATCGCCAAGGACCACCCGAAGATCGATCTTTGGAATTCGAAGGGCAAGAGCTTATTCAGCGCGCCTTGGAATTAGCGGCTAGCCGATGTCGAACTTGTGGCCCTCGTCGGCCCTGCTCCCTGCGATCAAGATATCGCAGGGTTCGCCGGACGTAGGGGCAGACGAGCGCCGGGCCGTAGGCGCCTGACTATCCGATGGTAATCGAGACGGGCAAGCCGTCTTGGATGTCGCAGGAGATCGTCATGACGGGCCCCCTGTCGCGGAATTAAACCGCTCCAAACGAACCTGAAGAGTTTTGATCCTTTACCTTTCCCTCTAACTCGTACGGGTACTTCATCACGCATCCTTTGGGCGTGCCGATTCTTGCTACCAGCCTTTCGATGGAGGCTTTGGCCTTCAGCCTGTTCGTGAACATCGGCTTGTAAGTTCGATGTCGACGATGGTTCTGATCGTCGATGCGGGCGTCGTTCCAGAACCCAAAGACCTATCCGGTGCTCGCAAGCACCCACGTATGATAAGTTCCCATATCGGGGAGCCAGTGTTTTCCTTACCTGGCGTGTGACATGTACGCAACAGTTTTTCCGACTTCGGGCACGGGCAGTTCCAGCCTACGAATGAACGCTAGCGAGTTTTGCACGGCCACGCGTAGGGGCACGGCATTGGAAGGCTGGGAATCTTCGTCGGTACGACATGCTGGGCGCCGGAGATAGCGGCTGCAGAGGCCGCAGCTAGGACAATATAGAGCCGTGCTGAGTTCATGACTTGCTCGGCACCTTGCGCTTTGGGCGAGAGGCTAGTGTCGGGCTACCCGCCGCTTCGTCGCTCTCGCCAGCATTTCGAGCAGCGGCTCGGTCTGCTCGAGCGAGAGGCATGAATCCGTGATGCTCTGGCCGTAAACCGACGGCTCTCCGGCCACGAAGTCCTGCCTCCCTTCGACGATATTGCTTTCGAGCATCACGCCGAATATCGCATCCTCGCCTGCTTCGATCTGGGAAGCCACGTCCTGGGCGACGACCGGTTGGCGAAGGTGGTTCTTGCCGCTGTTCGCATGGCTGAAGTCGATCATAATGCGCTGCCGGAGTCCTTTGTCGGCCAGAGCTTTCTTGACCTGCTCGACGTGCGATTGCGAGTAGTTCGGCCCCGTGCTCGTGCCTCCCCGCAGCACGATGTGGCAGTCCTCATTTCCCGCGGTCTGCAAAATGGCTGCGATGCCGTCCTTGGTCGCTCCGGGAAACCAATGCGGGGTTCGGGCGGCTTCGATCGCCTCGATAGCCGAGCGGAAGTTTCCGTCGGTCGCGTTTTTAAAGCCGATCGGCATCGAAAGTCCTGAGGCAAGCTCGCGATGAACCTGACTTTCGCTGGTCCGCGCTCCGATCGCGCCCCACGAAACGAGGTCGGCGATGTGCTGGGGCACGTGAAGGTCCAGAAACTCGGTTGCCGTCGGCAGGCCGATCTCCGAGATGCCACAGAGGACCGAGCGCGCGGTGCGGAGCCCCTTGTTCACGTGGGAGCTGCCATCGATGTCGGGATCGTTGATCATCCCCTTCCAGCCGACTGTCGAGCGGGGCTTCTCGAAATAGGCCCGCATGACAATGAACAATTCGGGCGCGAATCGGTCCGCGAGCGATTTCAGCCGTTCGGCATAGTCGAGCGCCGCCCGCGGATCGTGGATCGAGCAGGGTCCGACTATGACGACGAGCCTGCTTTCCGCTCCGTCGAGCGCCCGAGAAATAAGCTGCCGAGATTCAGCCACTAGGTCGGTCGCCGCCGGCGAGGCGGGCAGCTCCTCGATCAGGATGGCTGCGGGCAGCATCGGGCGCACCGCGCGAATCCGTATATCGTCGATTGGGCTGCTTGGCATGGGGGCTGTTCGATTATGGCGTGCCCATTCGGCGGACGCCCCGGCGCTTCCTGTGCCAAAATCCGGCTAGCTCGCGAAGGAGCGAAAACGCACGATGCCCCAAGTCTCTATCCGTATTCCCCAGATTGGGGAGGGCCTTACCGAAGCTCGGCTGGTAGCCATGCTGAAGCAGCCGGGCGATGCCGTCCGGCGCGACGAGCCCATCTACCAAATGGAGACCGACAAGGCGGTGCTCGACGTCGAGTCGCCGTACGAGGGGGTGCTGAGCGAATGGCTGGCCAAGCCCGACGACATTTTGCCCATCGGCGCCGAGGTTGCGAAGATGGAGGTGCAGGGCGAGGTCAAGGAGATGACGGTGCATGGCGTATCGGCTCCCACCGGCGCGGCGGCCCAGCGCTCCGAGCCGATGGCCGCGAGCGCCTCTCGCAACGTCATCATTCCTCCGAGGACGCGCGCGTACGCCAAAGAGAAAGGGCTGACGGATGAGCAACTCGCTTCGCTGGCCAGCGGCGGGTCCAAGTTGATGCCAGAAGACGTCGACCGGTATCTGGCCGGCGCGGAGACCGGAAGCTCTACCCGGGCCAAATCTGCGGCCGCACATCGGGACGCGCCGGTTCCTCAGAAGCAGCGCGTGCTGAACTCGCGCATGGTGCGCGGGAATACGCTGGTTGTGCCTGGCACAATATCGCTCGCGGTCAAGTGGGACGGCATCGAATCCGAGCGGGCGAAGCAAAAGGCCGCCGGCTCCGACTTTCAGCCAAGCGCGTTCACGATGTTCGCCTACGCCGTGGCCGTGACCCTGAGAGACTTTGCCGCTCTCAAAACTGCACTGATCGGCGAGGAAACGTTTCGGACGTACGATTACGCCCAGCTTGGCATCGCCGTGGGCCTACCGGGAGATGAGCTCGTGCTCGCGATCGTGGAGGACGCAGATTCGCTTAGCTGGTTCGATTTCGCGAAGCGCGCGCGGCACAGAATCGAGGAGGCGCGAGGGGGCAAGGACCAAGCCAACGAGGCCGTCACTTTGTCACTCACCAACATGCAGGCGTTCGGGCTCCGGGATGCCGTGCCTGTGGTGGTTCCACCAAGCTGCGCCACGATGTTCCTCGGCGAAGTCTATAACGGACTCGACCCACAGGCTTCCGACGTGAAGATGGTACGGCTCGCCAATCTCGCGCTCACGTTCGATCACCGGGTGATGAACGGGGTCGGCGCGGCACAGTTTTTGAACGCGGTTCGGCAGCGCCTCGAGGCGATCGGCTCGATCCTATAGAATTCGAGGAGACAAATCATGAAGCCCATCATTGGAATTTCGGTAGATTGCGAGAAGGACCCGGCCGACGAGCGCACCCGCGGCAAACTCACGCTCAACTGGAATTACGCACAGGCGGTTTCCGATGCGGGCGGTGTGCCGATCCTGATTCCCCCGACTGCCGACATGGAAGTGGTCTCCTCCCTCATTCACGGATTCCTCATTCCGGGGGGCAACGATATCGACGCCTCTCGCTGGGGCGAGGCCAACCACCCCAAGGCCGTGCTGCAAGACCCTACTCGCTACGAGGCTGAGGCGGCATT
>JAICWL010000186.1 GCA_025934835.1 Fimbriimonadaceae bacterium | reverse complement strand
GTACTCCCACAGCGCGTCATCGGCTATCCATCGACCTTTTGATCGGGCACGCCCCATAAGCAGATTCTTGGCTTCTGCCCTCGCGATCGCCTCCGCATCGCCACTGGCTTCAGCGGCGTGCAGTTCGGTGCCGGCTTCGTCAATAAAAGTATCAAGCGCGCCTTCCAGGGCCCAGATCGCTTGTTCGAATATCGGCGTTCCACGGAACGGTTTGGCGATGAGCTCGTTCAGATCGTTCTGCAGGGTCCGGACGTGCTCAGGGTAGTCCTTGAGCATTTCCCGCAGACGCTGCGGAACCGGGGGCGGGGGCAGTTTCGGCATCGTGATGTCCTTGTCGGTCGTGTCGATCGGAAGCGCCACGCATCGCCGGCATCCTGCGCCAGGCCTTGGGCGGTTCGTCGAGCCTACCGCGAATTCCGGCACGGGTCTGTCAGGTGTTTCGGCTTTTCATCGCAGGCGGTGCAGCCTGGGAAGCAGGGGCGGCTTCAACTCCGAATGGCTTCAGTGTCCGCTCGAAGCCGTTCCTCTTGCTCAGTCAGGCCGCCTTTCATCTCTATCGAAAAAGCAACGTAAGCCTCGTCGACGTTCGGCTCCCGATAGGGCGTGTACATACCATCGCCGAAGTTGTATCCGCACGGAATCCTTTCTGCGGGTTTCAGCAACCTGCCGGCTTTCGCATCTTCAATCAGTGGACTCAGAGCATGAAGCAGCTCCTGCACATCCGTACTGGCCGGATATTGTTGCAGCACCCATTCCAAGTGTTCGGCGGCAGCTTTGAGCCTGACGCGGTCGATGGTCTGGGACACGGCATTTCTCCTTTTGCCCGCTGGTATGCGACAGTCGATCTTACCCCACGGAACCAAACCAAGACCCGAGCGCCTGGGCCAAAAAGGCCCGCGCGATTCCACGAATGTCATCAAGCGACAGGACGGCTTTGATTTGTTCAATCTCGAGGGCTTAGTCGTTCATGCCGAGAGCTCCGCGGCACTTGCACCCATGGCCAAGCCTGCCGGGAAGATCACCTTGCCTCGAAAATGAGAGCCGGGAAATTCGTCCAGAAAGACAGGTCGATCTTCAAACTGCAACGCGGCCCGAATCAGACGCACCACGAGCGTCTGCACGCGTTGCAGGTACGCCGGAGAGAAGGCGCCTTGCGCGTGTGGCCCTGAGCTTCCATCGTTGAGGATGCCAACGTTCTCTCGTACCCCGTAGCCGTAGTGACTACGCGGATGTTGAAGTCGTTGTCGTTCGCAAGAAAAACGCTGTCGATCTCACCGTACGTGACGAAGCCGTCGAGCTCGATCGCGAATGTATCGTGGCCGCGTTCGTCGTCACCTCGTATGCTGCCCGAAAACTGCGCCCGCCCCTCCGGAAACTCATGCCACTCGAACGTCTCGTCGTGATGCCCCATGCCCGTCCCTCCTTGTGCTGGCCAGCCTCAGGATATTTCAGGTATTTGTAGGCACTTCGCGACCTCGATCAGTGCCAATCACTGCGGGCGTGCATTGGTGTGCCTTTCGTAGAGCTCGCGGCGGTCGTCTCCGCGTGGATCGTGTCCAGGCTCGCCGGCACCTTGTCGTAGATCGCGTCGCGCGCACCTTCGGGGACGTGGCGGCCGTAACCGTCGATATTGAGCTGGTCCAGAAACCGTTTGTCGACGCCCAGTTCGCTCTCCAGCTTGGGCGATGCCACCACCCGCACCTCGACGTCGTAGCCTTGGGCCTGCAGGTCGCGGATCAGCTCGGCTGACCATGACCCGTCGCTCAGCGTAGTATCGAAGATGAAGTGCTTGCGCCCGGCCACTGCCGCCTCGCGCAACTCGTCGGCCCACTGGCCGGCATCGGCTTGGGTGTGACTTGACCAGGTGTAGGGATGGGCGGAGCGGAACTCCTGGACGCGGGGGTGGTAGTCGCGCAGTTCGTCGGGATCGATGTTGATCACATCACCCAACAATTCATTTCTGGCGGTCCGAGCCAAACCGCCTTTGCCGGC
>JAICWL010000124.1 GCA_025934835.1 Fimbriimonadaceae bacterium | reverse complement strand
CCGCCACAGATGCGAGCACCGCCTCGATCTGACGCGCATTCAATGCTCCGTCCAGCGCCGAAGCCCCGAGCCGGATAGCCCTCTTGAATAGAACTGCCGGCAGATGGGCCAGTTTCGCGCGCGAAAACGCGGCCTCGAACCGATTCGTCAGAAATCCCAAGAAGCCGTTCAGCTCGATCTCGCTTTGCTCCAGCGCGGCAGCCGCCATGCCGTTCAAGAATCGGTCTTCCTCGCTCACCAAGCCGGCGAGGCGCGCGATCGCGCCTCGGGCTCTCGGATTGATGGCATCGAGCTCCGGCATCACCCGAAGCCTCACACGGGCTCGTGCGAACGACACGTCCGAATTCGACGGGTCGTCGTGGAACCAGAGCCCCTGGCTTTCGCAGTACTCACGAGTTTCGGATCGTGTGAAGGGAAGCAGCGGCCGGACGATCGCGTCCCGGCGCTCCGGGATACCGGCGAGCCCGGCCAGCCCGGTCCCGCGCGCAAGATTCAAGAGCACGGTTTCCGCCAGGTCGTCCTGCGTGTGGGCCGTGGCGATCAGCCCGCATTCGAGCCGAAAAGCCGCCTGTCGAAAAAATCGATATCTTGCTTCCCGCCCGGCTTCCTCGAGGCTCATGCCCTGCTCTTTGGCGAGGAGCGGCACGTCCGCCATGCCGCTGACGAACGGCACGCCGAGCTCGTCGCAAAATGCCTGGCAAAGTTTAAGCTCGGTGTCGGCTTCGGACCGCTGACCATGGTGCAGATGCCCCCCGACAATGTCTCGGCCCAGCCGCGCGAGCATATGAAGTAGGCAAGTGCTGTCCGCTCCGCCGCTGTAGCCCACCAGAACTCTCGCGGCAGGGTCGACCAGGTCGGATCCCTCCAGATGCGCCCGGAAGCGATCGAGCATCGGATGTTGGGTCATGGGCTAGGCGGCCCAAGAGCGGTTCGGATTTCGTGGATGCTCTCGAGCAGTTCCCCCAAGCGGGCCAACGGCCACTGGGTTGCCGAGTCCGACAAAGCCGACGCGGGGTCAGGGTGCACTTCGAGAAACAATGCGTCGATCCCGACGGCAACCGCGGCGCGAGCCAGCGCCGGAATCTGTGCTCGGCTGCCGCCGGTTGATTCCCCCTGAGACCCAGGGCGCTGGGCCGAGTGCGTGGCGTCGAAGCAAACCGGCACCCCTTGACCCCGCATAATCTCCAGGCCGGCCATATCCACGACGAGAGCGTTGTATCCGAAGGTTGTTCCGCGCTCCGTCAGCATCACACCCTTGGCTCCGAATTCCTCCAGCTTGCGCACGATGTTTTGCGCATCTTGGGGCGCCAAGAATTGCCCCTTCTTCACATTGACGGGCAACCCCGTGGCTGCAGCCGCGTGCAAAATGTCCGACTGCCGACAAAGGAAAGCGGGAATCTGGAGCAGATCAACCGCCTGGGCAGCTTGCGCGGCCTGGTCAGGCAAATGGATGTCGGTGGTCGTCGGCACGCCGAATCGTGTTCGAATGTGATTAAGCATTTCGAGACCCGATTCGATTCCGCCTCCTCGTGCCGAGCCGATCGAGGTTCGGTTCGCCTTATCGAAGGACGCTTTGAAAACATAGGGGAAATCGAGCGCGCCACAAATCTCTTTGGCTGCCCCCGCTACATCCTCGCAGAGCCCGCGCGATTCGGCGAGGCATGGCCCGGCAATGACTACGAGAGCCTCGCCGCCGATCTCGACCGATCCCGCGCGGACGGCCTTCAACCCTTCTTGCTCTTCGCGGGCGCCAGCTTTGCTACAACCAGCACCGAGCTCGGTGGGAAACAGCTCTGCTCGGTGCACTGCTGATAGCTGAGACGAAGCTTGATCTCGCCGGCATGCATCGGCTTGGAAAGTTTCACCGAGAACGGAATCGACACCTTTCCCTCGTAAAGCCTCGAAGGTGTGGGATCGCCTCCCACAGAACCAAGCGTTCCCGCCGGATACTTGGCCGAAAGCTTTCCTTTCGGACCGACAAGCTCGAGCTTGACGGGGATTTGGTACGACTGGGTCGGTGGGTTCTGGTATGCATGGAGCCCGTCCCCAAACGTCACGGTCGCGACGCCAGAGATCACTTTCGCGTCTCTTGATGCCGAGATTCGGATTTGAGCCGCCGGCGGCACATTCGGCCCTTGGGCATTGGCGGGCAGAAAGCAAAGGCTGAGACATCCCGCGAGAAGCGGGACCGGGTTCGATATTACTCGCACGATTCGGGTCACCTACCCAGAAGTATGGCAGCAGCCAGGTGGCAGCGGGTTCTCGCGGCCGGCGGTATACTATTCCACCTGTCACGCCACGGAGGCATTCCGACTTTGCGGTCCAAGAGCTATTATTTCCTCCTCCTTGTCCTCGGCTTACTGCTTCTCTCGGGCATTTTCTATACTCAAAAGAAGTTCCACTACGGGCTAGACGTCAAGGGCGGGTTGCGATTCACCTATCAGATGGACGTCAGCAAGCTGACGACCGACCAGCGCGCCAACCTCCCCGAGGTTCGCGACAAGCTCATCCAGATCATGAACAACCGCGCGGTGGGCCCGCTCGGTGTCACCGAGCCCAGCATCGTGGCGAAAGGCGACGATCAGATCGTGATCGAGCTCCCCGGTCTTTCGAATGCCAAGGAAGCGATGGCCGCCATTGGGTCCAGCGCTCGAATCTATTTTTACGACGCCACGAACGTGGTGACCAGCAAGTTCCCCACGCGGCAGTACGAGCCTGTAGAAAACGATCAGTCGGGCGAGCCATCCGTGAGCTTCCGGCGCACGAACGGCACGGGCGGAATCATCAAGTGGGGAGACCCCGAGTACGCCGACATTATCAAGAGTTGGACCCCCATCCTCTCGGGCGACGATCTTGCGAAAGCAAGCCCCGAACCGCGCGGCGACGGATACGTCCCCTTGATGACGTTCTCGACCTCCGGCTCCCAAAAAATGGAAACGTGGAGCCGCCAGCACTACGATACGAATGAGCAAATTGCAGCCGTTATGGATGGCAAAGTGCTTAGCATCGCCGGGCTGCAGAACAACACGATTCTCAGCGACAACGCGGTTATCGAGGGCAAGTTCACGCCCCAGTACGTGACGCAGCTGACCGACTTGCTAAACGCTGGCGCCCTGCCAGTCGACCTGCACATCCTTAGCAGCGAGCAGGTGGATCCGACGATCGGCGCTCAGGCGCTCGACAAGATCGTCACCGCAGGATGCATCGCGTTTGGAGTGATCGCGCTCTTCCTCATTGCGTATTACGCGTTCCCGGGCATCGTGGCACTCATCGCCCTGATGCTCTACATCCTCTTCACGCTGACCGTCCTGAAGCTGATCAACGCCACGTTCTCGCTGGCTGCTATCGCGGGCTTCATCTTGTCGGTAGGCATGGCGGTCGATGCCAATATCCTGGTGTTCGAGCGCTTCAAGGAAGAGTTCAAACGCGGGAAACCGCTCCACGCGTCCATCGAGCTAGGTTTCCGTAGAGCGTTGCCTGCGATCGTCGACTCGAACGCCTGTACGATCCTGACGTCCCTCGTGCTCGTCAACCTTGGCACTGGACCGGTGAAGGGCTTCGCCACCACGTTGATCATCGGCGTCGCGATCTCGCTCTTTACGGCCGTGACCGTCACCCGGTCGTTGCTGATGTTCTTTGCCGACTCCGGCATCGCCACCAATCCGAAGTGGTACGCGCTCGACCGCAACTGGTTCAAGGCGTTCTTGAAAGACGAGAGTGAGCCGTTGCGCGTGGTAGAGAAGTGGAAGAAGTGGTTCGCCATCTCCGCGGCGACCATCCTGATCTGTATCCCGTTCTTCTTCCCGCCACTGAGCGGATTCAAGCTGAACGTCGAGTTCCAAGGTGGCACGGAGTTCCAATACGCCGTTCCCAATTCGGGCCTGACGGCGCCCATGATCCAAAACAGGCTTGAATCCCATGGATTCCCTGGCGTGAACGTGCAGCTTGGCACCGGCAAGGGGAACGAGCGAATCGCTTACGTGACGGTGCCGCTTAGCAGCGGAATCAAAGTGGGCGACACGGCGGCCTCCGACCGAGTTGCTGCCGCAGCGGGTCTCAACTCTAGCGATAGCCGAGGCTTCACGTCCATCAGCGGCTCCATTCAGAGCGAGACGATCCGAAATGCCGTGCTCGGCGTCATCGTTAGCTCGGTGCTGATCATCTTGTTTTTGGCCTTCCGGTTCGGCATCGGTTTCGGCGGATTTGCGGCGGGCATGCGCTTTGGCGTCTCCGCCATCGGTGCCCTTGGACACGACATCCTGGTTGTCTTCGGCACCGCTGCCGTGGTCGGATTCCTCTTCCACTGGGAGGTGAGTGCGCTGTTCCTGACGGCGATGCTCACCATGATCGGTTTCTCCGTGCACGACACGATCGTCATTTTCGACCGAATACGCGAAAACCTGCATCGGCCGCTCAAGAACGAGGAGTTCGGCCACCTGATCGACCGCAGCATCACGCAGTCGTTCGCGAGGTCGATCAACACCTCGATGACCGTCATCGTCACGCTGCTGATTCTGGTGTTCTTCGGCACTCCCACACCGGAACTGAAGTTCTTTGTCCTGGCGATGATGATCGGAATCATCTCGGGAACGTACTCCTCGATCTACAACGCTTCGCCGATTCTCTACCTCTGGGACAAGCGCGTGCTTGCCAAGAAGGGGCCCGAGCACACTCTCGTATCAATGGCAAATGCCGAGGTGGCTCGTACCAGAATCGTCGCCACTCAGCGCATTCCGGAGCAGGCCCAGCCTCAAGTGCAAAGCCCTGCATCGAACCGCTCCTACGGCCAAGTCCGCCGCCGAGCGAATGCTCCTCAGCAGCGCGCGCAGATCGAACTGGACGACGACGAAGAGTAGAAGCTACTGGACCGGGCCGCCTGTTGCATAGACGCGGGCGGCCAGGCCCTCCCAATCCGGAAGCTCGATCTCAGGCAGCGATACGGCCTCTCCCGTTGCGGTCTGATACGCCTCCGCGGCTTTCGCGTTCAACCAGGGCGCGAGGCATTTCATAATCTGCTCCGATGTCTGGCCGATTTGCTTGGCACGCAAGCGGGCCGATTGCTCGCAGTAAGCGTAAATCAAGAGATCGGACAGCGCTGCAGTTCGAATTTGGCCCTCCGTCGGGGTGCCGAGCGCCTTAGTTGCGAGCTCGGATACGAACGATTCCGCCAGGGCTCCCCTGGGCGCTAAACGCCGGAAACGATCCGAAATGAACAACCGGTTGATCTCGTTCGTGCCCTCGTAGATCCGGCTCACTCGCGCGTCGCGGAAGTTGCGAGCTGCCGGGAACTCTTCCGTGTAGCCGTACCCGCCGAAAACTTGTAGCGCCTCGTCCACGATCCAAGCCTCGGCTTCCGTGCTGAACACCTTGCACAGGCTGCACTCGACCGCGTACTCCTCGGCCGCTTTCTGATTGCCCCCGACCGAGCCGCCCCTGGCTTCAAAGCCTGCGTCGATGAGAGCGCCGGTTCGGTAGATCATCGATTCGGCGGCGAAGTACAGCGCGGCCATCAACGCGAACTTCTTTTGAATCAGCCCGAACTCCGCGATCGGCCTGCCGAATTGCCGCCGCTCCAGTGCGTACTTGGAGGCCGACTCCATAGCAGAGCGGGCAGGGCCGAGCGACATGCTCGACAGCTTGAACCGGCCCATGTTGAGGCAATTCAGCGCGACCTTGT
>JAICWL010000164.1 GCA_025934835.1 Fimbriimonadaceae bacterium | reverse complement strand
GGCCAGGTGCTGATCCAATTGTCCGCACCCGAGCTCCAGGCTTCGGAGCGCTCATTGACGAGCGATTATTTCCTGGCGCTCGCCGAGCGGGCGCGCCTCCTTGCCGAGCGTAACGGGCAACGAGATTTCGCCCCGCCTCCGGAATTCGCTTCTCTCAGTCCGGCGGACCAGCAGATCGCGGATCAGGTGATGGCGCTGCAGCGTTCGGAAATGGGCGCTCGTTCCTCGGCCCTGGCGGCCCAGCAATCGGTGCTCGGCCAGCGCAGCCAGCAGCTGTGGCAGCAGCAGTCCGGCTATGCGCAGCAGCGCCAGGCGCTCATCGTTCAGCGAAAGCTCCTCAACGAGGAGCTGGAGGGGCTGAAAATCGTCGCCGCAAAGGGATTTGCATCGATGAACCGGGTGCGCGAGCTCGAACGCCAGGAGGCGGATCTCGATGGCCAGGAAGCCGCGATGAAAGCCGAATATGCCCGGGCTGGCGACGGAATGGGTGAAATGAGGATGCAGTCACTCAGCGTTACCCGCGACCATCTGGAACAGATCGAGTCCGACCTCAAGGACGCTCAAACAAAGATTTCGGACGTGCTCCCCAAGCTGGTGGCGACCCGCGAGCAGCTCGAGCATTCACTCGTGCGCGCGCCCGTCTCCGGGACCGTGGTGGGCCTTACCGTCTCGACGGTGGGCGGAGTCGTCACGCCCGGTCAGACGCTCATGGAAATCGTGCCGGACGGTCGCGAACTGGTGATCCAGGCGCAGCTTGAGCCGAAGGACGCCGACGACGCCTATCAGGGGCAGTCGGCCCAAGTCCGTTTCGTCAGCGTCCACGACCGCTCCTTGCCCCTGTTCACGGGCCGCGTCAGGACGGTCTCGGCCGACAGCTTCACCGACGAGAAGACCGGCCGTTCCTATTTCCGGGCTGAGGTCGTGGTCCCGCAGGCGGAGATGAAGCGTGTCCAGGACGCCCTCGGCAAAGGCCAGTTGCGCCCGGGTCTCCCCGCCGAGGTGGTGCTGACCGTGAGAAAACGCACTGCGCTCCAATATCTGCTTGAGCCGCTGGTCGGCGCCATGTGGCGCTCGGGTCACGAGGACTGACCGCAAACGGCCCAATTTGGCGCCCTTGGTCGCTGACCTGCCGCCTGCTGGATAGTAGATGCCGGCGCGGGTCGGCATTCGTTCGCAAGGACCCGTTGAGATGCAGCAAATGAAGGGAATCATTCTCGCCGGAGGGAGCGGAACTCGGCTCTATCCCGCTACTCTGGCTGTTTCGAAGCAGATGCTCCCGGTGTTCGACAAGCCGATGATCTATTACCCGCTTGGAGTGCTGATGCTCGCCGGCATCAGGGACATTCTGATCATTTCGACGCCCTCGGACCTGCCGCGCTTCGCGGCCCTCCTCGGCGACGGGACCGGCTTCGGCCTGCGCTTTTCCTACGCCGAGCAGAGCGCGCCTCGCGGGCTTGCGGATGCATTCATCGTCGGGCGCGAGTTCGTCGGCGATTCACCGGTCGCATTGATCCTCGGCGACAATATTTTTTACGGTACGGGCCTCATTGAGCTCGTCCGTCGGGCCGTCTCGCAGCGGACCGGCGCGACCGTCTTCGCCTATCGGGTCGACGATCCCGAACGCTACGGGGTGATCGAGTTCGACTCCACAACCGGCAGGGGTGTTTCGATCGAGGAAAAGCCGAGCGATCCGAAATCGAACTGGGCCGTCACCGGACTCTATTTCTATGACAATCGGGTTATCGACATTGCCGCTCGGCTGAAGCCGTCGGCGCGCGGCGAGTTGGAGATCACCGACGTCAACCGTGCTTACCTCGATCTTGACGAGCTTCGAGTGGAGCGCCTTGGGCGCGGCTTCGCCTGGCTCGACACCGGCACCCACGAGAGCCTCCACGACGCAGGTTCCTTCGTCCGGACGATCGAGCGGAGGCAGGGGCTCAAAATCATGTGCCTCGAGGAAATCGCGCTCGAGCTTGGCTATCTGACGCCTGACCAGGTGCTCGAACGGACGGCAATGCTCGGCCGCACCGAATATGCCGAATATCTCCGCAGGCGGGTAGCGGACCATCAGGCGGGGTGACTCTCGACCGATCGCCCCTTGCTTTAGGACATGCGCTGAGCCTCGATCCGGGCGGCTTTGCTCAATGTCTCGATCTGGCGCGGCGTCAGCATCTTGCTCTCGAGTGCTCGGGCAAACAGTTGTTCGAGGCAGGCTTCGGCCGCGGCCGCGCGATTCTCGCTTGTTGCGAGCTGCCCTTCGGTTATTGCCAGCCGTCTCTCTGCTTCCACGACAGCCCTTTTCGCCTCGCGCGTTTGCTGGAGAAGGTGTGCGCTGATCGCCCAGTCGAGATATTTGCCCGCGACATTCACGCCGAAGCCGAGGCCGAGGGCTGCGATCAGCAGAAACGAGACGAGCTTGGCAATTTCCGCCGCCGAGCCGGGCGGACCGGAGCGGAGGATCATCCCCAGAACAGGGGCAAGGAGCGCGAACCAGAGGACGAAGCCGCAGGCGCTGACTCCGGCAAGCCCGACCAAGACCAGAAGCGCTCTGGTCCATGCGCTCCCGAAATGTTCCTCGAACTTGTCGAGAAATGAAGCGAGGTGCGTCATCGGCGCGAAGATTGCACCAAAAGCATCAGTGGAAGAAAGCACAAACCGTCGAGACCTTGGCGGGCAGCGGCTCATCAACGCAAAACTCAAGACGGAACGCTGTTTCGCAGAATCGCGCCCCGCCGAGGTGGAACGCAGCCCTGATTGGTGTGCAGGGCTGATGCTTCGCGGCGGACCAAGCCGATTTTTTTGGGAGAGACGATATGCTGAGCGACCATGGCCGGATCGACGATCTCCTCGCGCGGACGCTCGCCCAACGCGAAGTTCTGAGCATCCTCGTTCGTCTTGCGCTTCCGAGCGAGGAGGAGCGCCTGCTTGCATGCAAGGACGCCGCCGAATTCTTCGAGCGAATTTATGCTGCCGAGCCGATCACCGCGCGGGTGCGCCAGTCGGTCGACTGCGCCCTGGACGAGCTCGAACAGATCTTCGAGGTTGCCGAACCGCGGCAGCAATCGGGGCTGGCCGCCCCGCTGCTCCCGGGCTGATCCGCTCTAGGTGCCGGGGACCACGGACATCGACATCGCTGGACCCCCTGCACTTTCGAAAGAGGTGCTTCCGGGCGTTCGGAACCTT
>JAICWL010000087.1 GCA_025934835.1 Fimbriimonadaceae bacterium | reverse complement strand
TGCGCGAGATAATCGTTCAGTGGATCGTCGCTGATTATCACTTTGCCCATCGCGCTCGATGCGTGCATAAAGTGAATGTGGCCATCGGACTCCTTCACAGCGATTCCCGTATGCGACACATCGAGACCGGGAATATCCGTCGTATTGTGCGGGAGGCGGGCGTAAATGCCTGCGGGCTGCCGGAACGTCGCAAATGGCAGTCTGTACACCTTTAGCATCTTCCACATCGGCACGTTAGCTTTCGGGAACCATCGCTCGAGCTCGCTTTTCGCCGCCTCCGCAAGGGCGTCGTCCGTTCTCGGATCGTTGCCAAGCAACCGGACCGCGGCCAGATGCCTGCCGCTCGGCGCGCACTCGGGAACCAGGTTCGAGATCGGTACAACCTCCTCGACGCAGCCTTCGACCGAGCCTCGGAACGCCTGCGCCGCTCCATCCATACAGGCAACGGGGGTCTCAAAGTAAATCGTTGTCGCGGACGCATGATCGGCAACGGTCTCAAGACCGCTGAGGCTCGCAGCCGTGAGGGCATCGGTGGCAATCACCACGCATGGAGCTGCGGCCCGCTCGTTGGTATCCAGAACGACGCCGCTCGCGCGGCCCCCATCGCGCAGTATTTCGCGTACGCGCGCGTTCCTATGTATTTGATAGCGGGGTAGATCGCTGGCCAGACGCTTTGTAATTTCTTGAACCCCGCCAGCAGGTGTGGACCGACTTCCCGCGACCAGCAGCTTGCACAGGAACATGAATTGCCGGCACGACGTAGCGCCGAGGTCGCGATCGAACAGGAGCGTGCCAAGGTAGGGCATGAAGTACTTTTCGGAGAGCCCTTCCGGGTAGTGGCGGCTGTGGAGCATCTCGGGCGTCGGCACATCCTCCATGCCGCGAATCTCGGCAATCGAGCGCGATACGTCTCCTTGCCAGTTCGCAAGCTTAAAGGCTTCGGGCACCGTCAGGTACTTGTCGCGCAGCGCGCGGAGTGGTTTCGCCCAATCCACAACTTGGAATCCTTGCCCCGTGAATATCGAGATGGCGTGGGGCAGGGGCCGCATGTCGAGCGACGCGAAGTCCAGTTGGCTCGCCGCATTTGGCGATGCGTCAAAGACGAAGTCGACGCCTCTGTTCAGCCGAAAACCGTCGACCTCGTCGGTTCGCAGGCGTCCACCGATTTCGTCTGCGGCTTCGAACAATGAGAACGGCACTCCGGCCCGATGCAGGTTGCGCGCGCAGACCAAACCAGCGATTCCGCCGCCAACGATCACGACCGGTTCATGCATCCTGCTTGTTTTACCCCTAGGCTGCGGCGCCTCGGTCGGCGGTAGCAAGGGGCCTGTAGGTAGACTCCCGATGAGCCCAGGGCTCAGGTATCAAGCATGGCAGCGGCCACACAAATCGAATCGGTCACGATTACCGTCAACGACATCCCCGTCCAAGTTCCGAAGGGTGAGCTGATCGTTGAATCGGTGAAGCGCATCGGCCTAGAGATCCCGATTTTCTGCTACCACCCTCGCATGAAGGCAGTGGGGATGTGCCGTATGTGTCTGGTTGAGGTCGGTACCAAGCAGCCGGACGGATCGGTCCGAAAGATGCCGAAGCCGCAGGCCGCTTGCACGCTGCCGGCGACCGAGGGTCTGGCGATCTATACCGACTCGGAGATGGTGCACAGAGATCGGCGGGGTGTGCTCGAGTTTCTGCTAATCAATCACCCGCTCGACTGCCCGATCTGCGACAGAGGCGGCGAGTGCCCACTGCAAAACAACACGCTCTTCTACGGCCCTTCGACGAGCCGGTTTGTAGAGCTGAAACGGCATCTTCCGAAGGCGTTCCCTCTCAGTCGGTACGTCACGCTCGACCTAGAGCGATGCATTCAGTGCGGTCGATGCGTGCGCTTCACGGAGGAAATCTCGGGCGACAGCCAGCTTGCGTTCCGATTCCGAGGCGCCTCGATGCAGCCTTCCACGTTCGAGCTCACCGACTTTGATTCCAAGTTTTCCGGCAACGTGATCGAGATTTGTCCGGTCGGCGCTCTCACCTCAACGCGTTACCGCTTCAGAGCCAGGCCGTGGGACCTGCAGACTCAGCCGGCGATCTGCACCGTGTGCTCCAACGGGTGCAACGTCTGGTTCGACTACCGAGTCGACCGCATGGTGCGCATAAACGGCCGCACCAACGAGGCGGTAAACGAGGAGTGGACCTGCGACCGTGGCAAGTTCGGACACGATTTCTATAACAGCGACAAACGAACTGCGACCCCGCTTGCCCGGCGGGGCGACTTGCTCGCTCCGGTCGAATGGGCCGAAGCGTACACCGCTGTGCTGCGCGCTTTCGCAGGAAGCCGGGGCAACTCGGTCGCAGCTCTCGCCGGGTGCGGAAATTCGAACGAAGATTTGTACCTGCTTCAGCGGCTGTTCCGACGAGATTTCGGCTCGAACAACCTGGATCACAGATTTACGAATCAACTTCCCGGCTCCAAAGACGATTGGGCCGCCAAGCTGGGAATCAAAGCAGGAAGGCTCCCGATCGCGGAATATGAGCGGCAGAAAGCCGTGCTCATTTTCGCCTCGTCGCTTGCGGACGAAGAGCCGATTCTATTTCTTCGAATTCGCAAGGCATGGTTTCAAAATGGCTGCCGAGTGGTGGTGGCGAGCGAAAAGCCGACCGACGCGGACAACTTTGCCGAACATGTTCTCAGGTACCGGGGCGGGACTGCTGCAGACCTGGCGAAGGGTCTGGCAGCGGCAGCTGGAATATCTGGCGCCGACAGCCGCTACACGCCAGAGCGGACTGAGGGGCTGACAGGCGTCGCCGCCGATTCGATCCGCGCGGCAGCGGCTCTGCTAAAGGAAGGCGTCGCCCCGATTGTCGCCACGCGAGGAATATACGACCTCGAAGACTCCCAGGAAATCGTCGAAAGTCTTGCGGCGCTCGGAGCCGGCTATGGCGGATCTCTGAACTTGTACGCTCGCGAGACGAACGAGCAGGGCGCTCTCGAGCTCGGAATTCTCCCCGACGCCGCTAACGGAGCCGCCGCTGAACCGGGACTTGGCACGCACGGCATTCTCCAGGGATGCATCGATGGAACCGTCAAGGCTCTTTGGCTCGCCGGTGTCGATCCGATCCTTCATCATCCAGACCCCGATCTCGCTCGGCGCGCTATCGAGAGCGTGGATTTCTTAGTCGTTCAGGGAGATATCGAGACTGAGGCGTTTGCATACGCAAGCGTGGTGCTCCCGAGCTGCGCACCCGCCGAGCGGGACGGCACGTACACGAACCTCGAGGGGCGCGTGCAAAGGCTTGCCAGGGTGCTTCCGCCAAGAGGGCAGGCGAAGCCGGCCTGGCGCATCTATGAGGAGCTTGCGCTGAGGGTTCAGCCGGAAACGCCGCTGTTCAACGCGAACGGGGTGTTTCAACAGATCCGCGAGTCGGTGCCCGCGTTCGCCCATATCGATCTCGCATCGATGCCTGCGGAGGGCGCGCTTCTGAAGTCCTGAGGAGCCGACGCGGCCACTTGTTGAGTAGATAGTTTTAATGTTCACACCCTACGACTGGCAAGAGGGGATCGGCAACCGCGCGCAATACATCGAAGGCAAACTCGCGCATGGCGCAGCGGTGCTTGCTGTTTCGCTGGACTCGGGAATCCTGGTTTTCACCTACCGGCGGCAGGCTCAGAAAATATTCGAGATTTACGATCGGCTCATTTTCGGTGCGCTCGGTCAGCAATCCGACATCGAATCGATCCGCCTGGCGGCGCTGGAGTTTGCCACAAGAGAGGGTTTTGAGCGAAGCGATCAAGATGTGACTATTCAGCGGGTAATCATGGCCCTGAGCGCTCCCATGAAGAGGTCGTTCGCCGATTTCGGCGGGGCGCCCATCGTGGCGAGGAGCCTGTTCGCTGAGGTGCACGACACTCCGGGAGAGGATCGCTATTACATGCTGGATTACGATGGCGACTACTCGGTGTCGCGAAACTGCGCCTGTGCAGTCGGTGATTCGGGCGTGGCCCAAGAAGTGATGAACAGGCTGGCGGAGGTCAAGAGTAGCCTCACGCCGGAAAGTGCGCTCGAACAGCTCGAGGTGCTTTGGAGCGAGTCGATGCGCGGCGATGCGGACTCAGAAGTAGCGCCTGCGGAGGGTCTAAACCCCGAAGCTGTGTTGCTGGAACGCGCGAGTGGTAAGGAAAACCGATTTCGGGTGCTGGTCCGCGAAGAGGTCTGAGCCTTCTCTCATTTAATAAAGGTCCGCGACGTGGTCGTCGCGTGAAGCTCAATTGGCGGGTTGGCTTGTACGACGACATGCTGGGGAAGCTGCTCCATCATCTCGGTCGCGCTCACGAATTCATAGCCATCGGCTCGCAGGCCATCGATGATGAGAGGCAGCGCATCAGCGGTTGTCGGCTCGTCGTGAAGGAGGATGATCACGCCGTTCTTTGCTTGCTTCAGCACGCGCTCCGCCACCATAGATGGAGTCGTGCTCAGGTTTGCCTGAACGGTCGGAGGCACCTTGTCGACCCCTTTCTTCGGGATGAAGTCCTTCGCGCCGATATTCCAGCCGACGATCGTGTATCCCATCTCGTCGGCTATCTTCAGCACTTCGGCGTTGAATCTCATGCCGGGCGGCCTCATCAAATGCATCCGGTGTCCGCAGGCTCGCTCGACGTTCTCCTCGCAGAAGCCGAGTTCCTTGCGAATCTCTTCAGGCGAGAGGGTATCCAGGCGGAGGTGGTCTTCGGTGTGGTTGCCGATCTCGTCGCCATCTTCGATCATCTGGCGAAGAAACTCGGGATGTTGCTTGACCTTGGAGCCGACTACGAAAAAGGTCGCGGGAACGTGCTGTTCGTGCAGAACCTCTAGAATCCGGCCGATCGACGCGATGTGCGGCCCGTCGTCGATGGTCAGGCAGACTTCCTTCAGCCGCCTCGACCCTCGCTTGAAAAACTTTTCGGCAGGGTTATATAGGTCTTCGCCTCGGCTTCGCTCCGCCCAGTAATTGGCGCTGAACAGGTTCTCAAAGCCGTCGGCTTCCTGACGCAGCCAGAGCAGCGCAAACACGGCGAGCCCGAGAATAAGGCAAAGGATAGCGATCAGGCGCAGTCTCCTGTTCGCAAAGTTAAGGCGCGGCAGGCTCATCACGATTGCGACCATCCGAAGCTGCTGCGATCGATTTTTCGTTCCTGGCCAGATTTATCGAGTGTAATTCTCGGCCGGATTGGAGCAGGAAGGTGATCTACTTCTTGCCCTGATTGGCCATTTGTTGGCCATAGCGGCGCATGAACTTCTCCACGCGACCGGCAGTATCCACGAGCTTCTTCTGGCCCGTGTAAAACGGGTGGCTATAGGCGCTGATTTCCAAGTTGACGATGCCGTATTCGACTCCGTCGACCATCTTGGTCGAGGTGGGCTTCATCGTCGAGACTCCCGTCCATTCGTGATCTCCGTCCACGAAGATCACGGGATACGACTGGGGGTGTATTCCTTGCTTCATATCTTAGGCTCCATTTTGGCACTAAACCGGCCTCGCTAACAAGGTCCGGGCCCAAGGGAGCGCCTTGGTCCCGGGCCACGCATTCGGGACTGGCAGGTACTCTCGCACTTCGATGAGCACGGTCCAGGTCATTGCCTTAGGCGGCGTAGGGGAGATCGGCAAGAATTGCACGGTCGTTCGCGAGGGCGACGACCTGGTAGTCATCGACTGCGGCCTCACTTTCCCCACTGAGGAAATGCCCGGAATCGACGTCGTGATTCCGGACTTTACTTATCTCATCGAGAACCGAGACAAGCTGCGCGGAATCTTCATCACCCACGCTCACGAGGATCATGTCGGCGCGCTTCCTTATTTGCTGCCGCATGTGAGCTGCCCAGTCTATTGCACCGAGCTAACCGCCGCACTCGTTCGCGGCAGGCTCGAAGAACGCTTGCGCAATTCGAAATTCGACATGCGGGTGTTCAAGCACGGAGATCGCATCGAATGCGGTTCGATGAGTGTCGAGCCGGTCCGCATCACTCATTCCATTCCCGAGAGCTCGTGTATGGCGGTGCGCACCTCGCTTGGAATCGTATTCTTCACGGGAGATTTTAAGTTCGACTTCACGCCCGTGGACAACAGGCTCGCCAACATCACGCGGATCGGAGAACTGGGTCAAGAGGGCGTGATCGCACTGCTGAGCGATACGACGAATGTGGAGCGGCCAGGCTGGGGGCCCAGTGAGCGCGATGTTAAAGAAGGTTTGCGCAAGGTGATGGCCGAGGCGAGTGGGAGGGTTCTGTTGACGACGTTCGCCAGCAATATCCACCGAATGCAGCAATTCTTCGAGGTGGCCGCAGAATTCGGGCGCAAGGTCGCCACCGTCGGTCGCAGGATGTCCGAAAACGTCGACGCGAGTGAGAGGATGAACTACATGCGTTTGCCGAAGGGCACGCGCGTGGACCTGCCGGACCTCGTGCAGTATGCGGATTCGGAGGTCGCAATCTTGACCACAGGCTCCCAGGGCGAGCCAATGAGCGCTCTAGTTCAAATGTCGAAGGGTGAATACGGGCGTCTTCAAATCAAGCCAGGCGACACGTTGATCTATTCGGCTCGACCGATTCCTGGAAACGAGGCTGCCATCTGGCGCACGGTCAACCGGCTGTTCGAGCAGGGCTGCCGCGTGATTTATGAGAGCGCGAATCCGATTCACGTAAGCGGGCACGCCTATCAGGAAGAGCTGAAAATGATGATCAACCTGACGCGGCCGTACTACCTTGTGCCGGTTCATGGAGAGCCGCGGCATCAGTTCATGTACAAGCAGATCGGCATTGAGATGGGCTACCCCGAGCACCGAATCTTCACTTTGCAAGATGGCATCCCGCTCGACATGGATGAGACGTCGGCTTACTTTGGCGAGCCGGTCCCGTGCGGACGCGTGCTCGTCGACACGAGTGGAACCCCTGGAGTCTCGGATGACGTGCTCCGAGACCGCCACAACGTCGCGAAGGAAGGGATCGTAGTGATTACGGTCGTCGTGGACGTCGAGCAGGGCGAGATCGTCGGGGACCCGGTGATGCAGGCGCGAGGCTTTCATGGACCGGAGGGCGTGCTCGACCAAGCACTCGAGCATCTGATCGACGGCCTAGGCGCTCTAAGCCGCGAGGAACGCAAGGACCCGGGCCGCGTTCGGCATGATTCCCAGGATATCGTGCGAAGAATGCTTCAGAAGCGGGCGTCGTCGCGTCCTCTGGTGCTGGCGACTGTCGTCGAGGTGTAGCTCAACAAGCTAACGTTATGGCCGGCAATTTGATCGGCGGCCCGAAGAAGGCGTCAGGCTAGCCCTTGCACGGCGGCCATTTTTGCCTCTACACTATTCGCATCGGCGTCGCTCCGCTTTGAGCGTGCCATCGAGGTTGGATCCATTGATTTATTCGTTGCCCCGTCCGATTCGGTCGAAACGCTTTTTCGCGTCAGGCCTTCTCTTGTGCTTCAGCGCCGCCGCTATGGCCTCTCCGCCGGTGTGGAGCGGATACGGCGGAAACGCACAGCACTACGCGCTTTCCAAATTCTTCTCACAAAACATTCGTCGGATCGCATGGTCGACGCCCATCGACCTGAACCCGCAATACAGCGGTAACGACCTGCTCATCCACTATGGTTCGCCCGCGATTACGAACACGAATGTTGTCGTATACACGATCAAGACGGGCACGGACTCGGGCTTCATGTTCGCGGGCCGCCGAATTTGGGACAGCAAGCTCATCTGGAGCTCCATGAGCGACTATGTGCTCCCTGCCCACGGATGGACTCCGAGCGTATCGGGCGTTATCACGCCGCAGGGCGCATTTGCGATGCCCATGGCGGGAGGTGGAATCGCACTTCGGGCCCAGCCGGATATGCCCTCGAGCTCGGTCTCCAAGACTTATTTCTACGGGAACGCGGCCCACGCTGCCGACCCGGCCGATTACGATGTCGCGGTGAAGATCTGCACTCCAATCACTGCCGACTCGCAGGGCACGATCTATTTCGGCTTCCGAGTCGAGGGAGCTACTCCCAAGGGTCTACACGGAGGCGTCGCGAGGATCGATCGCTTTGGAAACTCTACCTTCGTGGCAGCCTCGAGTCTGAGCGGGCCATTGCCGGTCAATCATCCGGTCATGAATTGCGCGCCAGCCCTGAACCCGACGGGAAGCGTGGTTTATATCGCGCTGAACGATGACAACGATCACGGATATCTCGCCGCACTGAACGCGAAGACGCTGGCACTCGTGCGATCCGTGCCATTGATCGATCCCAAGTCGAAAACTTATGCACTGGCAATCGACGACGGCACGGCTTCGCCGATGGTAGGTTCGGACGGCGACGTGTATTTCGGCGTTCTCGAGCAGCCTTGGTACAGCAACCACGACCGCGGGTGGCTGCTCCACTTCGATGCCAACCTGATCCCCAAAGGCGCTCCCGGTGCATTCGGTTGGGATGACACGCCGTCGCTCGTGCCGAGCAGCGCCGTGCCCTCGTATGTGGGGCCCTCACGCTACCTGCTGCTGACGAAGTACAACAACTACGCCGGCATCGGCGGCGACGGGGTCAACAAGGTAGCGATCCTAGACCCCAAGAACTCCATGATCGACCCGATCTCCGGGTCCACGGTGATGAGCGAGGTGATGACGGTTTCCGGCGTCACTCCGGACCAGCAGTTCCGATCGAACTTCCCGAATGCGGTTCGCGAATGGTGCATCAACACCGCTGCGATCGACCCGTGGAACAAATGCGCCTACATCAATAGCGAAGACGGCGTGCTGTACCGATGGAATCTGAAGACCAATACGCTCGATCGGTCCATTCGGTTGACCTCGGGAGTTGGAGAAGCGTACACCCCGACAGCTATCGCGCGCGACGGAACAGTGTTCGCCATCAATAACGCGACGCTCTTCGCGGTGACCAACTAGGCGCGCCAGGCAACCTTGCCGGATGAGCGGTTTCTTGCAACTTTGAGCAATCGCAGGAACCGCTCCGGCCCTCGAGGTGTTGGTTATACCGAGGGGTACACTCCCGCGACCGATGCTCTTTGGAAAGCGCGACAAGCGCGACGCTTTCGAGAGGCAAGCCGAGCGAGTGTTTCCCTCGGTCTTTGGCACCGCGCTACGGCTCACACGCTCTCGCGAGGAGGCTGAGGATCTCGCACAGGAGGCCACAATCCGCGCCTACGAAGCATTCGACCGCTTCGACGGGTCGAACTTCAAGGCGTGGATGTTGCGCATTCTGACGAACCTGTATATCAACAAGTACAGGCAGCGTCAGCGCGGCCCCCAGTTCGGATCCTTGGACGAAGACGGAGTAACGGAGCCGATGTCGGCGGAAGCCGAAGTGCCGGATCGGGTTTTATTTGATAACGCCGTCGGAGCGGAGATAGAGGAGGCACTAGGCAAAGTGCCCGTCGATTTTCGCCTCGCGGTTATTCTAAGCGACATCGAAGGCATGAGCTACCAGGAAATCGCAGACGCCACCAACGTGCCGATCGGAACGGTGCGATCAAGGCTCGCTCGCGGCCGCTCGATGCTTCGTAAAGCTTTAGAGGAATATGCGATACGCGAGGGTTACCTCAAGAAAGGAGCAAGCGAATGACGGATCCGCTCAAGCTGCACGCTTTTGCAGACGATCAGCTTTCACAGGATGAGAAGACCAGCATCGAGGCCGATTTGGCCGAGTGCGCCGAGTCCCGATCCGAGTTGGATTGCATCAAGAACCTCAAGGCGCTCGTGAGCGAGCACCACGAGACCCACGAATGCCGCAATGTGTGGAGCGATTGCGTCGCTCGCCTCAACGAGATCGACAAAACCCGACGCGTCGAAGGCTTCGTGGCCAAATACGCCTGGGGAATCTGTGGGGCGTTCGCCGCCTGCATAGTCATCGCAGGCGTTGCCCAGCGCCAAGTTGGCAGCCGTCTCAGCAGCAACGATCTCGCAAGGGTGGCCGCAGGGCTCGCTCAGGTTCGAAGTTCAGCAAGTCCAGCCGATCCGCGGATCTCAGCCGAGCTCGGCCGCATGCTCGATGTTGCCAAGCTGTCCATCGCACCCGGAAGGATGCGGGTGCTGAGGGCCGACCGTGGCCTTATCGGCGGCCAAATCGCCACGCGGCTCATCGTGCGAGACGCCATCGGCGACATGGGGCTGATCGTGCTACCCGGCATCGCCAGTTTCGACGGGACCAGTCCGTTGCGGGACGATCCCGAGTTCAGTGTTGGCCACCTTGGAGCGAGCAACTGCCTCACGTGGCATGAGAACGGCCGCTCAGTGGTGTTGATTGGCGAGCGCAATGCGCAGGATCTGCGCGACGTCGCCTCGCATATCAACGTCCAATAGGCTCTACTTGCGATGGGCTCTGCGCCAGTGGCGTCGCCAATGACGCCAAGCCCGTCGATGCCGCGCGTGCCTCTTGACCTTCGCATGATGCGGAGCGGCCGGGTGCTTTGCGGGCACAAACCTCGCCTTGGGCGCTTCGAGGCGGAAGGCAACGATCGAAGGCTCGCTCGCCTGCCAAACCTGGCTCAACTCTATCTGCGCGCAGGCATTTTCGGTACCCAGCGAGAATCGAGGGGGACGCGGCGCGTTGGGTAGCTCTCGGATAAGCGTGTCCTGGACCGGCTGCGTTTCGACCGGCTTCGACGCACAGGTGAGCGTCGAGTCCGCCTGCTCGCAAATCGCATGTGCTTCCGCCTGCAGCTCGCGAGCAGGAGCAGCCTCGTCGTCCGTGAGCTCTGCGGCCGGGCGCCGAAAGTCGAGTGGCCCCATAACATCGCCAAGCCGCGGTGAATCTTCCAAGCCGAGCACGTGGCCGAGCTCATGGGTGAGCTCATGGGCCATATATTCGGCGGGAATGGGTCGGCCGTAGACTGTGCGCACCTGGATGTGTCCGCCGGTAAGATCCGGGTTCCAACTGGTTTCCCCGGCGACCTCTGTCGAGCCTAATCGCACAGATGGATCAAAGTTGACGATCCAATTCGCCGCGCTGGGATCGCGCACTATCCTGATCGATATCGACGGCACTTCGCGCGACCAAGCCTCCACCGCGTGGCGAGCAGCCGCATAGCAATCGGCCTCGGATGCGTCGCCGTTGCTACAGAAATTGAGATAGAGGCGCACGCCATCTCGCGGCGAAAACGCCTCGGCAAGTCTCCGTGCCGAAGTCGTGTCGCCTGCCGCCAACCTGCCGCGTGCCTGATCCATGATCTGGCGCACTGAATTCATCATCATGCCGCGCGAGCCAGGGGCGGCGGAGGCCGGCATGTAAATCGAGGCTGTCACGGCGAGACCGGCGAGGAGGCGGCCGCATACGGTTTTCGGGGTGCTCGGCAAGGGTCGACTTCCTTGGGCTCCTGAATGGGAGCCTCACCGGAATCGTCGGCTTGTCAGTGTCTTAACAGTAGATTTTCCGGCCGAACTTTTAAGGTTCCTCGCTCGGAGTTCCCGATATCTCGCGCAAGGCAACCTTGTAGGGACCCATTCCGAGCACGACGAACATACACCCGCCCAGTCCGGAAACCACGTTTGCGACCTCGAACTCGGTTCGCCCGGCAGGGGGCATATCGAACGCAGCGCTGCGGGAGTAAACCGTGTTCGTGATCCGCAAAGTGTGGGGCCCGGGTTCGACCGGATACTCGCGCACCTGGCCGTACTGGATGTCGACGAGCGGCGAGTCGTCGAGGATAACGGCCAGGTTTCGCATCTTGATGTCTTTCGGCGAGTCTCGCCGGAGCACGAGGGTCCCTGGTCGGCTCAACGCGAGAGCCTCACATGATAGATGCCGGCGTTCTCGATTTTTCGCCACTTGCCGGTAAGAGCATGAAGGAATTGCCCTCCCATTCCGGAGTGGCCAACCAACAGGACGCGCTTACCGGCCAGCCTGGCCCAGAACACTTTCACGGCTTCCTCGACCTGCGCGAGTCCTGAGCCCGCGTCCGGCGCGACGGGCAGCTTAGACTCGGTTGGGGATACCACGAAATAAGGGCGGAGGTCTCTAGGAATGACAACTGGGCCGCCGTAGGTGAATCGCGAAGGTTTCGCGCCGCGCATCGACATCGTGCAGCACTCGTAAAGCAGCGGCCAAACGTCTGCGCGGCGGTGTGTCGCCGCTAAATAAGGTGCGATGGTGCGTAGCGCCCGAGGAGAAGGCGAGACGAGGATCTCATCGAACGCGGGTTCGGCGAGAAGGCTCCGCGTCAGAGCGGAGACCTCCCGACGACCCTTGGGCGAGAATTCGTTGATCGTGCGCGAATTGTAGTGGCCGGTGGCGTTCGCCACCGTTTCGCCGTGCCGCACGTATGTCAGGTCCGTCGTGCGCGGCAGGGCCGCCACGAGCGCCGCCACGAACATGGCCGGAGGCTACCCTCCGCTGCGACCTCCCGGTGTCAGTACGATCCGCCGCGCCGACTCTAGCCTGACGGGCCCCAGGAGTCCGGAAGGCAGCAGCGGAGAACTCTTGTCGTAGTAATGCCACGTCTCAAATGTCACGCGGCCCGTCTTCGGTCGATCGGCCTGGATCCGAGCCTTTCCGGGCGTGAGCCAAGCCGGCCAATGCTCCATATGGTTGCCTCTCCACTGGACCTCTGGGGGCAGGTGCTCGTCGCCGATGATCCGATTCGGCCAAAGGTTGGTTACTTTCACGGTGATCCTGTTTCGCCCCGCGTGAACTAGCCGGCTTACGTCAAGGACGAAGGGCGGCTTCCACAGGGTGGCAACACGTCTGCCGTTCACTTCGACGGTCGCGAAGTTCTTCACCGCGCCCAGGTCGAGCCGCACCGCCCGTCCGGAACTCGCAAATCCCGCCGGAACCTCGAAGGCGCGCGTGTATGTGGCGCTGCCCGAGAAGTATTTGATGCCGGGATTCGAATCCTCCGGCCAAGAGATGAGCGCATCGAAGTGCGCTCGAGGAGGCGCTCCCAGGTTCGGCGGGAACGATAGGTCCCAACCTCGACTTAGGTCGAGCGACCGGGCAGCATCCCGCACGGAAATCGTGCCGGTGGCGCCCTTCGAACGCGCATAAGAGTAGGAGCCTCGTTTCCAAGAGATGACTTCGACGGCGCCATTCGGCCTGGCGTTCAACTCGTACGATGGGGCCGCAATCGGGGCCGCGGGAAGGAGCTCGGCACTGCCGTTCTCCGGCACATGGATCGTCTTGCTCTTGCCGCCGACTGTGTAGTTAATGGTGAGCTGCTTGGGCACATTCACAACGGGATCGCCGAACACTCCGTTTGTCGCCGGCACCTCGACTTGGCCCTGGCTCACGAGCTTTCGCACCTTATCGGTAACGTCGGCCCCGCGTCCATCGGTGCTGCCGTAAAACGCTTTGACGATTCGTATCTCGGGACCGCGAGCGGATGTCGAGGTGGCGATCCTCGGCTGGAACACTGTCAAATGCGCCCGCGGAGCTTTCTTGCGGAATACCACGAACACCGATCCCGCCGGCCCGAGATGGAGGTCGAGCGCCGTACCGCTCCGGGTACCCGAATAAGCCGGGGCTGTTTCGATACTGCCGGTATCTGGGCGCCAAAGCTCGGGAACCTCGCCCTTAACTCGGAATGTGCACTTTGCCGCAACCGGGCTGTATCGTTGGTTCGAGACGAAATAGACGTCGGCTCCGTCGATGTGCCGATGGATGTCCATCATGCTCGCGGCGGCGCCGGAAGCGACGTAGCCGAAATCGGGCGTCAGGCCCTGGGAGGTGAGAACTTTGCCCAGCGGCACGCCGACGGCGACTCTGCCCCTTCC
>JAICWL010000065.1 GCA_025934835.1 Fimbriimonadaceae bacterium | reverse complement strand
TCCGCATGAGACGGACCGATGCCCTGCTGCTCGGATTCCTATGTGGTCTCATCCAGGGTGGCCTGTCCGGATCCCAAATGACCATCTACGTGTTCAGCCGCACGGTTGCGGGCCTTGTGGTGGGCTGGCTGGGCAGCCTGGAAGTCGAGAGCCACGCAGTCGTCACCTGCGCAGCGGTTGTGGTCGTCACGATCGTCGCGCAGCTTTCGGTCATGTTTATGGCCCCCCCGGCGTCCATCACCGCCTACCTATTGGCTACAATAGGTTCGGCGATGTACAACGGTGTCCTCGCGGTGCCCTTTTACGCGCTCCAGAACAAGCTTCCGGAGGCAAGGGGCCTTTAGGCCGCGTCTCCTAACGGATTATCGATGAGCCATCAGTTCAGCGTTTATGAGATGGCGCGGCAGCAACTTGCCGTCGCCGCCGAATACCTAGATCTCGACGAAGGTCTGCACCAAGTACTTGCAAGCCCGATGAGGCAGCTCATCGTGCATTTCCCCGTCGTCCTCGACAACGGGGAGGTCCAGGTTTTCGAGGGTTACCGTGTCCAGCACAACTCTGCCCGTGGGCCTACAAAGGGCGGTATTCGCTACCATCCGGATGTCGATCTCGACGACACGAACGCCCTCGCCATGTGGATGACTTGGAAGTGCGCGGTAGCGAACATCCCCTACGGCGGCGCCAAAGGCGGCGTGCGTGTGGATACCAAGCAGCTCTCCAAGCGGGAGCTCGAAAAGCTCACTCGCAGATATATCACCGAGATCAACTCGATGGTGGGTGAGCGAAGCGACATCCCAGCTCCCGACATTGGCACCAACGCCCAGGTGATGGCCTGGGTTATGGACACGCTCTCGATGCAGCAGGGCCACACAGTGCCCGGCGTCGTCACAGGCAAGCCGCTCGAGCTCGGTGGATCCGAAGGGCGTGTCGAAGCCACCGGCCGAGGTGTTATCGTCGCCGCGCATGAAGCGTGTAAGGGCCTGAATATCGACTTCACCAAGAACAAGGTGGTCGTCCAGGGATTTGGCAATGTAGGGGCGGTCGCCGCAAAGCTGGCCGAAGAGTCCGGAGCGACCGTGGTCGGCGTCAGCGATGCGCTCGGCGGCATCTATAATCCCAAGGGCTTGCCGATCCGAGAGTTGGTCGACCGATTCGCGGGAAGGGAAGGAGGCATTCGAGACTTTCGAGACGCCGAGCAGGTTTCGAACTCGGAGCTTTTGGAGCTGCCCTGCGACTTGCTGATACCGGCTGCCATTTCAGCGCAGATCACCGAGAGCAACGCAGACAAGATCAAGGCGAAGCTCATCGTCGAAGGCGCTAATGGCCCTTGCACTCCCGCGGCGGATCACATTCTCGACGGCAAAGGCGTGCTCGTCGTCCCGGACATTCTGGCGAACGCCGGAGGCGTGGTAGTCAGCTACTTCGAATGGGTCCAAGACCTCCAGAACTTCTTCTGGGAGGAAGACGAGGTCAATCAAAAGCTCACGAAGATCATGCGGCAGTCGTACGCATCCGTCGAGAACGTCATGCGCGCACACAAGACCGATATGAGGACGGCCGCCCTGATCATCGGAGTGAAGCGCGTCGCGGATGCAACGATTCGGCGCGGAATCTTCCCCTGATACCGTAGAATGGGGTGTAGCGATGCACCCCATCGTCAATCGACTTGCGGTCATATTGGCTTGCGTCGGCATGCTCCTTGCGGGAGTGCCGGCCAGCCTGGGAATGGCATGCGTAGCCCCGAATGGCCGCGTCGTGGACATCTGCCCGGAAGGCGGACACCATCGGGCCATGGCGCCCGTTGCCGCGTGTTGCTGCCAGCATTTTGCGCAAACGGCCAGTTGCGGTCGGAGTATCGCAGCCGAGCCTTTGCACTGCGCGCTGATCGCTCGTGCCGCCCCGAGGAGCCCATTCACCTTCGCCGCGGGAATCTTAATGCCGGCCGTCGGTCTCGCTTGGCCGACGCATCCGGTCGCGCCTGCGGCGACAGTGATCCGTGGCGCGAATAGACTTCTGTTCCCCGACGGCGCGGATCCACCGCTCGCTTCGCCCCGTGCCCCCGATCTGGGACGCGCTCCTCCGCATTCCTGAGACTCGATCATTCGCCGTGCCCGCCATGCGGGTCCGACTCAGGGTTCGGAGTTATCATGTTCGCATTTCGTTATTTGGCCGCAATCGGTGCGGCGCTAGGATTTTCGTTCGCCGCTGCGCAAGAGCAGGGTGAGCGCGACATATTGCCTCAAAGCCAGGTGCAGGCAGCGAGTTCCGCGGGCCAGGCTCATTGCCCGCTTTGAATGGCTGGAGGATACGGAGCCAGTTCGGCTTCGGACAACACGAGGTGGATGTTGGACACGGTTTACGCCCCGACATCCGTGACCAAGGACGAAACATTCCTTTGGTATAGCTTCGATCCTCGCCTTACCTTGGGTGTGGCTTACTTGTTGAAGCAGGGCTCGTTCCGCGGGCTCGGCTCGTATCTTCTCTCGCCTGAAACGGCGACTCTTCCGAGCACGCACGTCAGTGCAGGAGTGCAAGGAATCGACACGGGAAACCCGGGCTTTTCATTTACTTCCGAGAAGAATTGGGAAACCGGCTTCGGTTCGGTGAACGTGTTCCTGGGCCTCGGCTACAGGACCAA
Organism: Fimbriimonadaceae bacterium; assembly: GCA_025934835.1. Classification (GTDB taxonomy): domain Bacteria; phylum Armatimonadota; class Fimbriimonadia; order Fimbriimonadales; family Fimbriimonadaceae; genus Fimbriimonas. The sequence goes on along the minus strand of JAICWL010000065.1, from coordinate 16,635 downwards.
CGTGAAGACCTTGCGCGGAGTCGGCGGATTCAAGCTATCGAGCGGAAGAAACATCACTGTCGGATATCAGAACGACGGCGTGGAGCAATACCCGTTCGCGTCCTTCAGTCAGGGATCGATGAGTGCCGGGCTGTACATGGTGAACTTCAAGCGGCCCGCCTGGATGGTTGGGATCAGATTTTAGAAGGAGAAAGAGAATGAAGCTACTTACAATCTTATTTGCCGCCGGTCTGGTTGCCACGGGCATGGCCCAAGACAAACCGGTGCGAATACCGGACAAGGAGCTGCCGCCAAGCGCCGTGTGCGCGTACTGCGTAGCCCTAGGCACGATGATGACCCCCGCGAAGCCCACTCACGGCGTTCGCTATCGCGGCAAGCGATACTTCTTCCACTCGAAGGACATGTTCGACGCATTCATGCGTGATCCCGAAGCATACGCCGAGCCGATTCTCCCCCGAGCCATGTCGAAATTCGATTTGACGACTTCCAAGGGCGAGCGAATCGGCAACGATTGGTTCAAAGGGAAGGTCGTACTCATCGACTTTTGGGCCACGTGGTGTGCCCCATGCAAGGCGATGTTCCCTGTGCTAGATCGGATCTATGACGAGCGAAAGCCTCGCGGCCTCGAGATGCTCTCGGTCGATGAAGATCAGAAGCGGAAAGACTACGACAAGTTCATTGCTGCCTCTCCGTTCTCAAACCCCGTCATGTTCGACTCGAACAAGGCGTTTTCGGCGTGGCACGTCGTAACGATCCCGGCGATATTCCTTGTCAAGGACGGGCAGGTTATCGCTCAGTGGGCCGGCGTTCAGGATGAGAAGACGATCGCGGCAGCCGTTGACGGCGCGCTTGGCGCCAAGGGCTGACATTTGAAAGCGGCAACGCCCCCGAAGGGGCGCTGCCGTACCGTTCGAAATCCAACGTGTGGAAGCTACTTTGGGGCGTTCCCCGACTGCATAGCATGCTTCGCCGCGTTAGATCCGGCTCCGACTGCCGGCCCCGGAGGCTTGACACCCCCGCCGCCGAGCTTCGAAGAGTCGATGGGCTTGTTCAGCTTGTCCTCCAGTGTTTTCTCGTCTGACTGAGACATCCCGGAGGTGTCCGCGCATCCGATCATCGCCAGCATGATGCCGAGCAAGCTAAGGCCAAGTACGATTCTTCGCATCGGGTTAGTTTGGCCAGAAGGCCTTGATCGCCTTTTGACCGCCTCCAATATCTACGGTCGCGCCCATTAGGCCGCGCCAGGAAGTGTTCTTAGCATGGCCGTCGCAGGCTACGTAGATGGTGTTCGCGGTGGGAAGGTGCGAGTTCGCGATGACAGTTCCGATGTCGCCCGAGTCGAACGCATCCGGAATGACTCCCGCGTCTTCACCTGATCCGCGCACACGTGCCATCGGACCGCAGATCATCGGACTCTTGCCGTACAGGTTGTAGGTTCCGTCGGCGAAGTACAGGTCGTAGTTGTCGGGTCCGTCGCCCCAGTCGGCGAACTGCCACATCATGTCGTACGTTCCTGCCATGTCGAGCATGACCATGTCGGCGGGTGAGCCGACTGCAGTCTGCGACAGGGACGGAGTTCCCCCAGATTTATAGCGCCATCCGGCCCAGTTCGGAGTCCAGTTCGGATCCTTTCCAACGCCGGCGATTCCCTCGTAGTAGTGCAGCTCGCCACCCGTGAACTGCGCGCCTTGCGGCGAGCGGCCCATCGAATAGTCGTTCTGCGTGGCGGCCTCTGTCGCCTCGAAGCGAGGCGCCATCGCCCACTGGCTGCGGATCACGATTGGATCGCTGTTGACCGTGGCCGGGCTGAGAGGATCCATAACGATGCCCCAGCTCTTCATATACGGTTGCTGCAGATAGGAGAATGGCTTGATGGTCCAGTCCGATTCGAACAACGAGACCGGGCTGAATTGGTCGTCGTTGTCGGTCAGATACATGATTTGGGCGACCCCCATCTGCTTGCAGTTGCTGAGCGAAGCGGTGGCCTTGGCGGCTGCTTTCGCTTGAGCGAACACTGGGAACAGAATGGCGGCAAGAATCGCAATGATAGCGATGACAACTAGGAGCTCGATGAGCGTGAACGCCCTTGTTCGTCGATGTTTCAAGTGATAACCTCCTCGAGAGGATTCGAATGATGAAGACTGCCTTTCCGCGGCGCGCCGATGGAACTCGAGTTCATCAGCGGAGCTTCGAGCAGTAAGTGACGGTACGGCCCACGCTGCTCGGCTTCGATTCTTTCGATACAAAGCTCGGCAGCGATTTGGCCAATTCGTTCGAAGTTTTGGCGGGCGGTCGTCAGCCCGCCACCACCAGGCACCCAGCGGAGAAGCCCGTCGAATCCGACGACGGACATTTCCAACGGCACCGAAATGCCTCTGTTCGATAGTGATTCCAAGATGTGAAGCGCAGTATGGTCGTTTACTCCGAAGATCGCCGTTGGCGGCTCGCGGAGATCGAGAAGTGCCGAGAGCGCGTTGTTGACGCCCTGAGACTCATCGTTCAGAACCTGCTGCACGTATTCCTTTCGGAATGGGATATTCGCGGCGGCCAAGGCTCGCCGGTAACCGGCGAGTCTGCCCTTGACGCTCGATACGGGGTCGCAATTCGTTACGCACGCGATGTTGCGGTGTCCGAGCGCGACGAGTGACTGGACAAGGTCGTCCGCTGCGTTTTCGTTGTCGGTACCGACGAAGTCGCCTTCGATTTCGCCGGGAGGCTGGCGGTCGACGAAGATGAGCGGCTTGCCCGACGCACGAACGGCGCGCAGAGCCGGAAGGTTGCGTTCGCCTCCCAAATACCAAACGACGGCGCCGGCTATCGTCGGGTCTTCTGCTATGGAGTGTAAAAATCTAGACTCTGATTCGAGGATCAGCTCCCAGTCGGTACCCAGAGTGCCCGCTACGATCAGCTTGAGATCGGGAGCAGTCGAAACCCTCTGAATACCTTTCAGGATCATCGAGGCCCCGAGATCCTGGGCATCCGGCCAGAGCCAGATCGCCAGGTACCGATGGCCCGTCGTGCTGCCGTTGCTGCGCAGCGCTTCGGCGCTCACGATCGGCCGGCATCGCGACTTGACTACGATGAGCCCCCGGCGCGTCAGCTCCTGCAAGGCGCTTCGCACGACCATACGGCTCACCCCGAACTCGTCTGCGAGGTGCCGCTCGGACGGCAGGCTGCGCCCGGCACGCAAATCCCCAAGGTGGATTCGGCGTGCCAACTCTTCGACAACGCCCACGACCAAAGGCGAGACGCTCATCTGAAGGCCCTGTGAGTTACGAGACATATCCCAGGATTCGAAGCCAGCTCCTGCAATGATCCGGCAAGCTTGGACCAAAGTGTACTAAACAATCCTTGCAAATCCAAGCAGCCGAGAGACATTTCTAGCTGTTTTACGTTTGCAGTGAGGCTGCTTCGTTCCCGTTGAGGCTTAATCGGGGTTATTGCTCACGACATGTCGCGATTCTTGTGGATAAACGGCGAGTTCTCGACCGTGATCGCGTTCGCCATTTTCTGGTTCGGATCAAGCCGTCCTTCGATCCATCCTTCGAGCAGCAAGCTCTCCAGAAACTCCATCGCATATCCATACACGGGCCGCACGTCCCGCACACCTCGCGCGGAATAGTGTCTCAGCACAAATTGGATCACACCGTCCAGGGTCGGAGCCGTGCTGATAGCATCGTAAACGACTGCATAAAGGCCAACTAGCGGCCAGGATTTTCCGTCGCGCATCAAAGTGCGTACTCGATTCACCCGTCCGTTCAAGTAGCTCGCCCGGTCCGTCGGCGTCACTCCGTCCGTCTTCAGCCTGAAAACGTTGACCTTGTTCAACTCCCAGTCCGCTGGGGTGGCGGTCATCCTCTGAGTGAGCTGCTTAACGAGTCGCATGGAAGTCTCGCCGAGTCCGGGCACTCCCTGCGAGTCGCTGGTGAAGCCGCCTGTACCAAGCCATTGAAATGCCTTGTTGGCATCCATCTCGAGCCCAGCTTCCTTCGCGATCAGCCGCGTGTATTCCTTCAGATCCGAGAACTGTCCGTTCGCCGAGTACCAGAAGTCCGCAAATTGGATGTGCTGTCGAATGCGCTTCGACTGATTCTCTTCGAATATCGATTTGAGCCATTCCGGATCCTCTTTGCCTCGATCCAATTCTGCGATCGTATAGGCGAGTTCTTTCGCTCCGGACATGGTTAGCGTCAGTCCAGCGGAAAGGATCGGGTCCGCGAACCCCGCGGCCTCACCGACCAAGAACCAGTTCGGCCCGGCCATGCGCTTGGCTACGAACGACCAGTCGCGGGTGCCCCGCACGGGGCCCTCGGGCTTGGCATTTTTAAGGAGCTCACGAATGCGCGGCTCTTCGTTGAGCGCCTGTCGATACAGATCTTCGGGCGTTTGGCGCGACTGCTTGTAGTGCGAGGCGGGGGTAACGAACCCAACCGAAGTGCGCGTGGGCCCAACCGGAATGAACCAAATCCAACCATATGGCAGACTTAGAACCAGAATTCGGGTTGCCGCAGTCCCAATTGTCACGGCCCATTCGGCATCCGACCAGTAATCCCAGAACGCAACGTTCTTGAGCGCGGTTGGTACATCGATCTCCACGCCGAGCGCGCGCCTCAACAGTCCCGCGCTGCCCGAGGCGTCGACATACCATCGAGCGCGCACGCTGTCGCCGCTCTCCAGGGCTAGGGAGTCGATCGCTCCGTCGGAGCCGGCGGCGCCTCGAACTTCACAAGGCTGATGGAGCTTGCAGCCGCGCTCCACGGCGTTGTCGAGCAGGATCTTGTCGAACGTGGCTCGGTCCACTTGGAACGCCGTGCGTCTTCGCTGGCCCTCGAACTTCCCGGGCCTGGGCGTCTCTTGGTATTCCTCTGCCGGGAGGAACTCGAAATCCCACAGGCCCGGGTCGACGCCCCATCGGTACGTCGCGCCGATCTTAATCGGGAAGCCCGCTCGCTCGACCGTTTCCCAGCAGCCCATCTCGCTCAGAACATGGCAAACCACTGGCAGCAGGCTCTCGCCGACGTGCTCTCTGGGGAACGTCTCGCGCTCGAAAAGGTGAACATCGAGCGACGGCCGGACTTTCCGCAACAGAGAGCCGAGGGAGCTGCCGCCGGGCCCTGCCCCCACGATCGCTACGTCACATTCGATGGTTGCCATCAGTGCCTAGCATGGCCCGAAACGGTTAGGCCTTGGCGTGCTTGACGGGGATTACGAAGGCGTTGGGCGGTAGGTTCTGCAGGCCCTTACGCCAGTAAGTCGTCCATAGAATGTTCAGCGGACCCTTCTGGTGCGGCTGCTTTAACGTCGACTTGATGGTCAGCGGAAGGCCCGTCGACGAACCTACGACCATCTCTACCGTCATGGGACCGAGCTTCTTGGCTTGGGCCGGCGTTCGGGTCATCAGAATTCGGCGAGTAACGGTTGGATGCCCGTTCACGACTGCCTTCTTCTCCTCGGAGCGAATCACGACTCCGCTGTTAGGCTTCGATGCCTGAGCCACGAGCTCGGTCCAGGTCGCATGGCCGGTTTGCAAACCGGAGAACATCAACCTGGGGAACTGCTTCGGCCACGCCGCCAAGAGCGAGGACTCGGGCTGACGGGCGCCGACAGGCTTGGGCCGAGTCCAGCCGTGGACTCCAAGCTCCGCAGTATCCGAGCCGTCCCCAATCTGCTCGATCTGCACGACTTCGCGACCGTGTCCACCGAGTCCGAGCCCCATCGACTCGATCCGGAACGTTCGCGGGTTTTTCACAAACAGCTTCGCTTCCGACTGACCCTTCCCGCCATCGGGATAGTCGAGAAACACCCGTACGTCACCCGAGACGCCGCTTAGCGTACGGATCGTCGCATCCACTTTCTTGGCCAGATCCATCGGCGTGACCTTGGAGGCGGTCCAGCCTTCCGTTCCCGCGGGCGCGGGGATTCGGTCAGGCCCCACAGTCGGGGGTATCGGCAACTTGGAGCCCAACGCCTTTTCCAGAATCGACCGATTCTTCACTGTTTCCTTGCTTTCGGAAGTTGAAGATTGATTGGAAGCCCCGGGGTTGTTGATTCGGGTCTTGGCGCCCGGCCCCTGGCCCTGTCCACCCTCAGTGGAAGGTGAACCTCCGCTCGGCTCGTTCACGGCCACGGCAGGGCTCCCCGCAGGCGGCTTCTGAGTCGCGCTGTTCTGGGAGCCGCAGCCTGCGAGAGTAAGGCCCGCCACAGCGAGCTGCCAAAGTTTGGGAGTCACCTTCGTATTTTACAAGCGACCGGTGCTCGCCGGTTCCCGCTCGGCCCACAGGCTGAGGTCGAGATCTTGGAACGGAGCGTCCTTTTGGCGGCATTCGGCCAGAAAAGCCTCCTCATCCGGACGAATTGCGCTTCCTCCATGCACCCTGTCGGCGATCACGGCAAGGCGATTGAACCGATCGATGTGATCTTGGAACCGAACTTCGGCGTAATCGCGTGCCGCGAAGGTCGAAATGAGAAACTGCCAGTCCGAAGCTTCGGCAAGCAGCATCTCACGCGCTGCCTGTATAACCAACTCCCTGGCGGCGCCGTCGGCGTAGTCGCGCGCCATCTGGCGCAGCTTCCGCTCGACCGGATAGAGCTTCGCCCAGGTCCAGCTATTGTCTTCGTTCAGCCAAATGTAGTGGTAGCCTCCCTCGCCCCACGAACCCTCAGGCAGATGGATCAAGTGCCGCGCGGGGTCCTCGTCCTGGACGTCTCCGCCGCTCACCATCTCGATTTCGCCATCTCGATGCATGGCGCGCCCAAGCTCGTAGAGGAACTCCGGGCCCTCCCACCACCAATGCCCGAAAAGCTCGGTGTCGTACATCGCCACGAGCGTGCCCGAGCGATCGGCGAGCCCCCGATAGTGCGCGAGCGCCCCCTTGATGACGTTCACGAGGTCTTCGGCGTGCTCCGGGATCTGCTCGTATGCCGCAAACGGATCGTACGGCTGCTTCGCGCCGAGGTCGCTCTTGTTCTGCGAAATTCGCCAGTACCGCAGCCGACCGGGATAAAGCTGCTTATGAAATTCTAGATATCGCTCGTCGCCCGGATATCCCACGTCGCCACTCCAAACCTTCACTGTCGTTTGGGGGTCTCGCGCATAGCATGTCGTGCCGGTTGAAAGCATGTAGTGTTCGTATTCGCTTCGGAATTCCTCCGGCGGTGTGAAGTACCGGGAGCTTCGCGCAAAAAGCTCTGCGAGCTGTGGAAAGTTCGCCGCGTAGGTGCCGAGGGGATGCCCGCCGCGAATCATATGCGAGTCGACGAAGAAGTATTCCAGCCCCTCTTCGGCTACGATCTCGTCGGTCGCCTTCCGCTCCCATGGCGCCTGAGACTCTTCCACGGGCGACTTCCACTCGTATCGGGGCCGGTAGGCGCACTCCGGCAGCCAGATGCCGCGCGGTTTACAGCCGAAGTGCTTTTCGTACGTCTGAACGCCGAGGCGGACCTGAGCCCGGCAGCTCTCGTCTGTTCCGAGCAGCGGTTGATAGCCGTGGGTAGCCCCGCTCGTAATGATTTCGATCGAGCCCTGCTCCTGGAAATATCGGAACGCGTCGACGATCGAACGGCCCCATTGGTGCTTGAACTGCACGAGCCCGCGCGTGTAGAAGCTCTGCCAAAAATACGCCAGCCCTTGCATCCACAGCGGTCCCTCGCGCTCGAACCGCTTCTGATCCTCGACTGCGAAGTCGATCTTCGATTGGCAGTACTGCTCGAACTCGTCCTTGAACGCTGGATCTGCAAGCTGCTCCGCCAAAATCGGCGTGATATTCACCGTCCACCGAGGTTTGATCCCCTCGTCGAGCAGCCTGTCGAGAGCGTGGAGCAACGGCAGATAGCACTCGACGGCCGATTCGTTGATCCAGTCAGTCCCGTGCGGACTCTTGCCGTGGCTCAGCACATACGGCATGTGCGAGTGGAGGCAGAGGAGGAATCGGCCAAGCGGCATGGGAACATTATCCCCCGCTTGGGAGCGCCCCTCCCCCTATCGGAAGCCTACATCACGCTGACTTTACGGCGCATCGTGGTCGACTTGGCGGAAGCGGTCGGACTCTTGGTTCCGGAGGCGGGCTTTTTCGCGGTGCGGCTCACTCCTCCGTCGGCCTGAATCGCCATCCTGTTCACCTTGGTCTCGGCGATGCGGGTCAGAAGGTCGTTTGCTTGGTCCTCTTCAGTGAGGGTCTGCTCGAGCGGACCCACACACGAGTCGAGCCCCAACTCCTTGGCCCACGTCCGAGCGGTGCCGTACGCGCACATCTCATAGTGCTCGGCCTTTTGCGCGCACATGATGATCTCGGCGTCGGTCCCCGGGCCGGACTTGCGACCCTTGAGATGCTCGTCTGCTTCTTCGATAAGCCCCTTCATGCCATTGCAAACCATGCCGGTGGGCTTGAATCCGCACTGCCGGGCAACGCTTTCGAGGCGCTCGACGTGACCAAGCGTCTGCGTGAGATGCTCGCGGATCGCCTTCTTCAACTGAGGCTCGCTCGCCGTTTTTTCCAGTTTCGGGAGCGCCTTGACTAGTTGCTTCTCCGCATTGTAAAGGTCCTTGATGCAGTCCTGAAAAAGCTCGCTAAGTGCGTTCATAACCTCTCCTTAATTCGTGAAATCAGGCCGGGATGGCCTAGAGAACTTGACTCGAACGACCGGCTCGTGTTCCTCTGCCTACAGCATCACCGGGCCGTCGCCACGTTCTTTGCCTTCGGCGGCGAAGCGGATTCCTTCGTCGATGTCGTACGCCCCCGGCGACCCGCCCGATTCACGCAGGACTCGGACCGCTTCCTCGGTTCTGCCGAGTGCGTTCACCACCACGATTGCGCCTCCGTTTTTCACTCCGTGCTCGAATTCGCTCGCTTCGGACTCCGGAATGCCCAAGCCGATCAGCACGCCTACGAGGCCGCCACCGATGACACCGATTCCGGCGCCTATGAGCATCGATCCGAGGATGCCACCCACGAGCACCGGCCCGATGCCGGGAATAATCAGCGAGCCTACGGCTGCCAGCAAACCCACCGCTCCCCCGAATACGCCGCCCGCTACCGCGCCTTCTGCTAAACCTTCGCCCGCTAGCGTGCCGTCGGTTTCGATATATCCTCCCGAGCCGTCCCGGCGCCTCATTACAAAGCCGATATCCTTCTTTTCGAACCCAGCTTCACACAGTCGGGTTACGGCCAGCTTTGCCATCTCGGGATCGTTGAACAGGGCGGCAACCGTCCTCCTGCCGCTCAAGTCCGTGTGGTCGAGACTTGTTTCTCTGAGTTTCATGCATGCTCCGCTACGTTTGACGCCGGTGCCTACGAGGATGTTTTAGAGCTCTCCCCCGCGGCGCAGCGGACAAACCACTGGGCTCTCCGTCCCCGGATAGAGTTCATGTTTGTAAACGAGTCGAAGTCCGTTAGGATGTCAGAAAGTGCAGCGGAAGTTCGTCATTAATGCGTTCGTGCCCTGCCTGATGTACGTTGCGCTGGGCGGCGGCTTTACTGCGAGAGCCGGGATCCCTCTTTTTCCATGGGCATGTTCCCTGGTTGAGGCATTCGGAGCCTTCTCGAGGCTGCCAGTGAGTCGCGGTTTCACTCTGACAGAGGTAGTCGCCGTGGCAGCCATTATGGCCGCCCTCGCCAGCTTGGAGTTCACATTTACCGCACCGGCGCGTGAGCAGGCTCAGCACGACCGGGTCGCCATAAAGGTCTAGTGCGAGTGTTCCCAACTGATCTAGCTGCAGCTGTCGTTGATCCGGTTGCCCCAGATAATCTGGCCGCTAGAATCGATAATCACAAGGTTGATGAACCGATTGCCCGTGAAGAAGAAGCCCGCCTGGTAGGCGAGACCGCCGCATCTTGATTGTCTACGACAATGCAGATTGCAGAATACGCGCCGTTCTGGTGCGATGCGAACTCCTTGGTCGATAGCAGGGTGCCGTCCTGCGTATATTTGAACAGCACGAAGCTCTGAATGCTGGAGTTGCCGCTATAGTCGCCGTAGCCGAATGTCAGGATATCGGCCCGCCCAAGACCGAGCATAGAACGAAGAGAGCCGGAAGCACTCGCTTCATGCGGTGATTAAATGCAGGCAAGCTCCTTACGACGAAGGGATCAGGACGATTCGGGTTTGGCGACCTTGGAGAGGGGCCGCTTCACCGGCTTGGGCCCCGTTCCATAAGGCGGCGCCTCCACCAAATGCGCCGACAGAATGCGCGGTGGGTTGTACGGCCTGTCGCTTTTGTCGACGGGCGATTCGGCAATTTGCAGGATGGCATCGGCGCCGCGAACCGCCTCTCCAAACGCCGCGTACTTGCCGTCGAGGTGCTTCGTCCCTTCGCGGCTCAAGCACACGAAGATCTGCGATCCGTTCGTGTTCGGATCGGTGGAGCGCGCTACTGAAATGACCCCGAAGTCATGGGGTAGGGTGCTCTGCTCCAGTGGGAAAGCAAAGCCCGGACCACCGCTGCCGGTACCGGTTGGGTCGCCCCCCTGGATGACGAACGGTGTGCCGTCCTTCCGCTTGGCAACGATCCGATGCCAGATCACATCCGTGTAAAACCCTCCCTCCACGAGCTGTGAAATAATCCAGCATGTGTTCGGCGCGCAGTCCGGCCGCAACCGGAACTCCATTTTGCCGGCGCTGGTGTCGAAGACTATGTCTTTGTCCACATACGCCCGAATGCCGCTGTACATCGACCCGTCCTCGTCCGGTACGAATTCAACGGTCTTCTTGTCTTCCGCCAGGCGCGATAAGGGCGGATTGAGCATCGGTTGCAGCACCACCGCCGGCCCCACCCGCTTCGAGCCCACCGCGAGTTGCGCGTACAGCACCGTGGGATGCTCGCTCGTCCAAATCTCCGGAAAATGCCGGGCCAGATCGATCCTCCCGTTACGCACCGGTGTTTTGCCGACCACCTTCGCCGTCACGGGCTCGAGTAGCAAGATAGCAACGTCCCCTTTCAGGTTTTGAGGGATGCGCACGCGGATTGGAAGTGGATGATGAATGCCGTTGTAAGCGCGCTCGGGGGTGAGCTGTCCCCAGCAAAGAGTGCTCAACAGCGCGCAAGCGACCAGGAAGGTTTGCCTCACGACACGTAGCGTATCACCTCGGAAGTGCTAAAAGAGAGCGATGGATTCACTCCAGCTCCTTGATGCGCTTGTCCGGATTCCGGGTCCGCCCGGCCAAGAACGCGAAGTGGCGGACTTTCTGGAACGCCAAGTCGCCAAGCTCGGACTCAGCTCGGAGTACGATGCAAAGGGCAATCTCCTCGTTCCGGTGGGCCAGGGCGCGCCGAAGGCAGTCGTAACAGCGCATATGGATGAGATCGCCATGATCGTGCGGTCGATCCAAGCGGACGGCAGCCTGAGCGTCGGCAACATGGGGGGCCTTCATCCATGGAAGCTGGGCGAGACACCGGTCGAGATCATGGCGGATTCCGGGCCGATCCCGGGAGTGCTAGGGTTTGGGTCGATCCACACCGAGGACAAGGAAGCCGTGTCGGTCCAGGTTCGAAGCGGCCCGCTCGAATGGGGGATGGCAAGCGTATTCACCGGTAAGTCGTCGGCCGAGCTGGCCGACGTCGGCGTGCGTGTCGGCGCCCGTGTTGTTCTCGCCCGCAGCAGACGCGGCCTTTGGCCAGTTGGCGACCATGTCGCGGGGAACTTCCTGGACGACCGAGCGGACCTCGTTGCCTGGCTCCTCGCCCTCGAGCGCCAGGCCGAGATCGGCGGCCCGGCGATGTTCGCGGCGACCACCGCCGAGGAGGTCGGGGGCGAAGGTGCGATGTATCTCCTGCATCGTCTCAGGCCAGACGTTTGTATCGCGCTAGAAATCGGCCCATCGGTGCCCGACGCGCCCGTGGAATTGACCCAAGCACCGTCGGTATGGGTCGCGGACGGCTACTCGGCAATGAGCGCCGCGGATGGGGCGCTTGTGGCGCGGATCGCGAAAGAAGCAGGCATCCCGATCCAGCACCAAGCGCTCTCGCGAGGAGGCAGCGACGCGTCCGCTTCCGCTGCCATAGGTCTGTGCGCCAGGGGCATTACGCTTAGCGTCCCCGTGCAGAACAGTCACGGCTTCGAGATCATGCACTCCGGCGCCATGGAGCAGCTTGCACGTCTGACGGTCGAGCTGCTAAAGCGGGTTCTTTCTTGAGTCGTCGGTCCTGGCCGAACCTGTCTGCCGCGCCATAATAGGCTCTCATGAAGCGCTCCGATCTTCGTTAGCGGCTGAGACCGCCGCCTTTCGACCTCGCGCTGCACCTTCGGGTGGGCGCAGGACCATGTATCGAAGATCGATGTCCTACTCCCAGCTCCTACGCATTCGTCCGTTTCGCAACCTCTGGCTCGGCCAAGCTATCTCTCAACTTGGCGACGCCCTGTATTACGTGGCGTTCGTCTTTATGGCAGGCAAAGTTACGGGCTCGATCGCCATGGTCGGGTACGTCGGGGCGCTAGAGGCCGTGCCTTACTTGCTGTTTGGTCCGTATTCCGGCGTGCTTGCAGACCGGTTGGATAGACGGGCCATCATGCTCGCTTCGGACTTGGCCAGCGGGCTCATGCTCGTCGTGTTCGGCGCATCGGTGCTTGTTCTTGGAAAGCCGTTCGGCTGGATGTTTCTGGTGCTGGCCTTCGGGTTGTCCAGCGTTCGGTGCTTTTTCATGCCGGCGAAAAGTGCGGCGATCCCAGCACTCGTACCCGCCGAAGGAGTCGTTTCGGCCAATGCACTCAGCTCCCTGACGTTCAACCAAACCCAGATGCTGGGCCTTGCCCTTTCGGCCGGGATTCTCGGAGCGCTCTACCAGCTCTCGGCTACTTGGTTCTTCGCCGGCACGATATTTCTAAACTCTCTTTCGTTCCTTGGTTCGGCTGCGTTCGTCTACAGGCTGCCACGCATCCGCCCGGAACAGAGGGAAGCCAAAGAGAGGCATCCGGTCAGCGACTTCCGCGCTGGATTCCGCTACGTTCGTGGCCGGCGAGAACTGCTCGTGCTAATCGTGCTCCTAACGGGCTACAGGCTGATGGTCGCACCATTCTTTGTGGTGTACGTGGCCACAAACGATCGATGGTTCGGGGGCGCGCCCGCCACCCTCAGCTGGCTCGAGTGCGTGTTCTCTGTAGGAATGGTGCTGTCGAGCGTGGCCGCCGGAAAACTGAGAATGCGGCTGCCCGGGCTCAATTTCTGCGTATGTCTCGGTGTCGTGGGGATCGTCGTCGGCTTAATGGCGTTCAGCCGCATCGTTTGGCTGTTCGCGCTGTGCAACTTCGTCTGCGGTCTGTTCATTCCGGTGGCGGAGATACCGATCAGCGCATATCTGCAACTAAGCACTCCCGATGGATATCGGGGGCGCGTCATCGCGATGCTGAACACAGTGGCTACCGGCGTAACGCCGGTCGGTTGGATAGTCGGCGGCCTCCTCGTACTGCACTGGGGCGTCGTCTGGACTTACCTCATCATGGGCTCGGGCATGGCAATTGCCAGCCTGAGCGGCTTGCTGGAAAGCCACTTTCGAACGATTGAGATGCCCACTTCGGATTCATTGGACGCGGCGAATCCCGAAGTCCAGACGTTGCTGCCCGCATAACGCGTCGTTCGACGCCTCGGTAGCGTCTGTACGGCGATGACCCGACGCAGACGCATCGACAGGGCGCGAGCCAAACAGATTTATGACACCCTGGCCGAAGCCAGCAACCCGCTGCTTGCGGACATTGTCGAGCGGAACATCGGAATCATCGAGGTGCTTCGAAGAAAGGCCTACGATTCGAGGACAGTTCAAGACAAGTTCGCGGACGCCATAACGGCTTTCTCCGGCAGTATGGCGTTCCTCTATCTTCATGCAGTGCTGTTCTTCGTGTGGATCGTCGTCAACTTGGGCTGGGTGCCGGGTGTTCCAAAGTTCGACGCCTACCCGTTCGAGCTTCTCACCATGTCCGTCTCGCTCGAAGCGATCTTTCTGTCGACCTTCGTGCTGATCTCGCAAAACCGGCAGGGTGCCGTGAACGAGCAGCGCGAGGCGCTCGACTTGCAGATCGATCTGCTTGCCGAGTACGAGATAACAAGGATGCTTCGCCTGGTCGACAAGATTGCGGAAAAGCTTGGGATCGAAGACGCATACGACAAAGAGATCGACCAACTCTGCGAGCCCGTGGCCCCCGAAGTGATCCTGAAGGAGATCGAGCTTCGCCAGCGCCAGCATGGCTAGAGTAACCTATCTGGAGAAGGAGCATGACTCCGCATCGGCGCCGGAAAGCGAACAGGCGAATAGAGCAGAGTTGCGCAATTCGTCCGCCCTCAGGTCCCTAGGTATTCCGAGTACCGCTCGTAAAGATTGTGCGCGGCAGGATAGCAAGAGTGCGGAGACATGAAGTGCGGGAACTCGAACGTGATGATTTTCTCCGCGGCCCGCGCTGCCGCCTCGAGCTTGATCCGTAGATAGCGCCAGTCGGCGGGCGGAAACTTGATCGGCATATCCCGATCGAAGCTCTCGACGTTTGACCAAATGCGCACGCCGTTTCGCATTCCGAGCTCCTCGATTGCCTTATGGAACTTGGGAAGCTCCTGGTAATGAATCTGCCCATCTTGGAAGGCGCAGATATCGAACGCTCCACACGTCTCCTCGAAGATTCGGGACCAGTGCTCCATCGACTCGTCGAGAGGCATGACCGCCCCGCCGGCGAACTGCTTCGCACCTTGTGGGAAGGGCGAAATAAGCACCGGCACGTCCTTGGCGTTCTTGCAGATCCGTCCAGTTTCGTTGAACAGCTCGATGATGTTCGAGGCATTCCGGCTCGTCTCGTGGCAGAGGTACCACCCTTGAAACGAGGCGTGGTGTCCATACCGCTCGGCAGCCTCTGCGACGAACGCGCGATTGAGCTCGACCTCCTTCCACCAGGCGCCACGATGCCAATGCGAGCCGGAATCGTATGTTCCGAAATAAACCCCCAGTTCGAACTCGTCGGCGAGAGAGAAGATCGTTTCGCCCAGGTCGTCATGTACGGGGAGCAGGTCGGGAATCGAGCGGGAAGGGAAGATGCATTTGTTTTGGTACCCAGCGCGAATGATAATGACGGTGTCGATGCCGATTTGGGAATACAGCCGGAATTCCTTCCTCCAATCCTCTCGGCTCCAATTTTGCGATGGGATGTCGTGCGTGATTTCGTCGAGGAAAGTGCCGGTAATCCGCGGGCTCGTCGGCATTGTTGCGACAGTCTACTGCGGTTCCAGACCGGGCTCCATTGCGAAGCCCGGACTGGACACACCGCCGACTAGTGCTCCGCTTCGTGTGCAGCGCGGGCCTTGTCGTACTCGGATATCAGCGCCTGCTGCTCTGGGTGCGGCAGCTCCTCATAATGAGAGACGTTCTGACGGAAACGCCCGCGTCCCTTCGTGATCGACCGCAGATCGAGCGCGTAGCGCATCATCGTCGCCATCGGCACGGTAGCGCGGATTCGAGTCTTGCCGGGCGCGATCGGGTCCATTCCCGCGAGCCTGCCCCGCCTGCCATTGATGTCGCCCACCACGTCTCCAACTGCGTCGTCCGGCACGTCGACTTCCACTTCAAGCATCGGCTCGAGAATCACGGCTTGGGCCTTCTCGGCCGCATTGCGCAGGGCGAGCGCGCCGGCTGTTTTGAAAGCAGCCTCGCTAGAGTCCACGTCGTGATAACTGCCGTCGTATACGACGACCTTGAAGTCCGTCGCCGGATATCCCGCCACGAGCCCATGCTCCATCGCTTCGCGGATACCCTTCTCGATTGCTGGGATGAAGTTCTTCGGGATTGCGCCGCCGACCACTTTGTTCTCGAACTGAAATCCGCCTCCTCGATCCAGCGGCTCCAACTCGATCCAGCAATCACCGAATTGGCCCTTGCCGCCGGTCTGCCGCTTGTGTCTGCCTTGGGCTTTGGCCGTGCTCTTAACGGTCTCGCGGTAGGGAACTCTTGCCTCGGTGACGTTCACGCTGACGCCGAACTTCGATTTGAGCTTCTCGATGACCGTATCGAGATGGATATCGCCCATCCCTTCGAGAATCTCCTGGCCCGTTCCGGGATCACGTGAATAACGGAAGGTCGGATCCTCCTCGTGGAGGCGCTGAAGCGAAGTGCCCAACTTGTCCTCGTCCGCTTTGGTGGCGGGCACGATCGCCACTCGGTAGATCGGTTCCGGGAACTCGATTGCCGGAAGTTGGCTCCGATCCTTTGCCGTGGTCAGCGTGTCGCCTGTATGCACGGTTGTGAGCTTTGCGATGGCAGCAATGTCGCCCGGCCCGATGGCAGTCGCGGGTTCCTGACCTTTGCCGTGCGGCCAAAAAAGGTTGTGAACCCGCTCGTCGGTATCCTGGCCCGCGTTCAGGACGTGCATGTCGGATTTGAGCGTGCCGCTGAACACGCGCACGTAGCTGATGCGCCCGACGTACGGGTCCGCGGTGGTTTTGAAGACGAACGCGGCTAGCGGCCCGTTCGGGTCCGGCACGTACGACGTTCCATCAAACTCTTTCGGCACGTCCGCCGGGGATGGCAACTCGCCGCAGATTCGATCGAGCAGGGTGGCGACGCCGATGCCGCTTGCCGCCGATCCAATGAGCACCGGTACAACTTTTCCGGTCTCGATGCCGACGAGAAGCCCGTGCTCGATTTCGTCCTGGGTGAGCTGCTCGCCCTCG
>JAICWL010000074.1 GCA_025934835.1 Fimbriimonadaceae bacterium | reverse complement strand
TATCACGTCGCCCCAGGTATAGACAAGTTATGCCCTTGGTTCTTCGACGCGTGGCTGAACATGCCGGTGGGCCCGAGCCTTCCCGTGTGGCGCCGGTACCTGCTTTCCGGGAGAAATGAGATGTGGACGGTGTGGGCGGCCCGGGTGTTGGCGCAGAGAAACGAACCCGAGGTCAAGGAGCTCCTGCGTGACATGCAAGCCTATGTTCACGAGCATCGCCCCGAGTGGGACGAAGACATGAAACTGGCACTTCGCAAAGACTCAGGAGGACACCACTAGCCGTAGCCATGTTCAGTTCACGATGGACCAACGAAGGATACGAAGACGCCTTGGCCAAAAAATGGTGTTTCAGGAAGTGCTAGGCTAGGTTCCGGGCGATAATGTACATAGGATGGTTGTCGTCGCTATGCTTACACTCGTCTGGTCAAATGCGCCCGCGCGACAGATTCTGCTGCCTCCGACCGTCACCTGGGTGGCCACGCCTCGATTCGCACTCGGCGAGCCGGTTTTCGTGAAGTACCGGATCACGAACCCAAACGACGAGCCGATCACGCTCCTACTCGAGCCGAGCCGCAAAGACTGGTTTCACGTCCGCCTGGAATCCGACGCTCCTCTTGCTGGCGCGCGGCCCGGGAGCATAGCCGCGAGCCTGTGCCCAGCACCAAGCGGCCCCGCTGGCGGACAAGCGGTGGACCAGTTGCATACGTCTCCAACTCAAGTAGTCGGAGCTCATGGCGTGTACGAAAACGTGAGCTTCGTCTGGCCTCCTGCGAGCGCATCGTTGATAGGCTCGTACCGCTTGGTGTTCGACTCCAATCTGATCTTCCGCGCCGGCAATAGCGACCTGAGCCAGACGCTTCCGACGGACCTGCGAACCCATATCGAAGGTATCCTGCCCGTTGAAGTCGTAGCAGCTACCGATGCCGAGATTTCCTCGTACGCAGAAATGCTCGGAAGCGAATACGACCATGACACGTACCGCATTGCCCCAGGAATCGACAAGCCCTGCTTCTGGTTTCTCGACGCCTGGCTTAACATGCCGGTGGCCGCCAGCCTCCCGGTGTGGAGAAGACATCTTTTGGGTTCGGGGAACGAGATCCTCATTTTGCGCGCGGCCCGGGTGCTCGCGCAGCGAAGCGATCCCGAAGTCAAGAGGCTTCTGCGCGACATGCAAGCCTACATTCATGAGCATCGCCCCGACCTGGACCAGGCAATGAAGCTCGCACTTCGCAAAGAACAACGGGGGCACGACTAGCCTGGTTCTCAGGAATTGGACCCCGGCGAAAGGGGGCTAGCTCGCTGGGTGGTCGCTAATGAGTGGCGCCGAGGGCGAATTCTCCAACCGGCTCTCGAGCTTCAGCGAGGATTGTGTAGCCAGTTGCCGCTGCGCGATGGCGAGATTGTCCAGGGCGATCGTGTGCTGGGCCAACACTTGGCGAATGTGCGCGAGCTCTTCCGCAAGCCGGTCTGTGACGAGTGGCTGCGCGCCTTGCCGGTCGTGCAGGATCTGCGCCATCCGTTGCTGATGCCGGGTCAGCACGGCGACAATAGGAATAGCGAACACCACCAAAATCGCCATGATGCCGACGATGTCGTCGCTCTGCAGCCCAAGAATGCTGCCTAGGAGTTCCATTTCAGCTCACCTTTCCTTCGAGCCGCTCGGAAACGCTCACCGAGCCTTGCTGAGCAGTGCGCCTGCCGGCCATACCCTCGATCGCCAGCGCCTGGTCGTGGAGTAGCTCCTTGAGATGTGCGAGCTCCTGCCGGATCGCGGCCAACTCGGGATTCGATTGGCTTTGGCCGCTCTGGTGAAGGATTTCGGCCATGCGGCGCTGATGACCGAGCATCATGGCGACGATCGGGATCATCAGCGCCAAGATCGGAATCATTAGGGCCATTGTCTGGGCATCGAGATGAGGCATAGCTTGCCCAAATAGTACAACAAGACCTCAGAATTTCTTAGCCGTTAGGCTCAACGACTTAAGAAAGTTTAACGTGAGGGCTGGCTGCGGGCGAGAAGAATGGCCTCACGAACACTGAGCCGACCTTCGTAGATCGCTTTTCCCACGATAACTCCCTCCGGAGCTTCCTCGGCCAGTGAGGCAAGCTTCCGAATGTCATCCGGACCCCCGATGCCGCCGCTTTGAACGATGGGTATCCGAACCGCTTGGGCAACATCTCGAAGCAGCCCGATATTCGGGCCGAGCAGCGTGCCGTCGCGGGCGATGTCGGTCAGGATGATGCGCCTGGCTCCCGCGGATGCCATTTCGGCGGCGAGCGCGGCGGCTTCAGCATCGGAGTCTTCGAGCCATCCGTTCGTGGCCACCTTCCCGTTGCGGCAGTCGATCCCGGCCACGATCTGGTCGCCGAGCTCGGCGAAGCTCCGCCTGGCCAATTCCGGGTCGTGCAGGAGCACCGAGCCGAGCACTACCCGGGCTGCGCCGGCGCCGAGCGCACGGCCGATAGCCTCCCAAGACCGAAGTCCCCCGCCGAACTCGATCTTGGCCGGCGAAGCGGCCGCGATACGCGAGAGCATTTCGAGGTTTTCGGGCGAGCCGCCTTTCGCCCCATCGAGGTCCACCACGTGCAGCCATTCCGCGCCCTCGTCGGAGAATTGCCGAGCCACGTCCACCGGGTCCAGATCGTACGCGGTTTCTCTGTCGAAGTCCCCTTGGATCAGCCGAACGCACTTGCCGCCGATCAGGTCAATTGCGGGGATTATCAGCATCGGAGAAAGTTTGCAAGGAGTTGAAGGCCCACATCTCCGCTCTTTTCGGGGTGGAACTGCGTGCCGGACACATTTCCCCGTTCCACAGCAGCGGCGAACGGCTCGCCGTGCACCGAGGTGGCCGCGATGTCGGACAGACTGGCCGGATGCGCCACCAGGGAGTGGACAAAATACATCTGCTCGCCGGGGCCGATTCCTTCGCCGAGCTTGGACCTAGAGGCGAATTGCACTGGGCACCAGCCTATGTTCGGCACTTTGAGACCCGGCGCCGTCGGGATGTACCGAACGCAGCCGGGAATCAGCCCGAGCCCCTCGAACTCACCGAGCTCCTCGCTGCGCTCGAAAAGAAGCTGCATCCCCAGGCAGATTCCCAGAACGGGATTGCCTTCACGGGCGAAAGCGCGTATGTCGTCGGCCTGGGGGGTCAGGCGCTCCATAGCGGCGCCGAAAGCACCGACGCCCGGGATGATGAGCTTCGTGGCGCCGGATAGATTTGTAGCGACTCGATGCTCAAACCCCAGATGTCCTACGGCCTTTGATACGGAGGAAAGATTGTTGATGCCGTAGTCGAGAATCGTAATCAATCGCGCTTGCCTTTGGTGGAGGATGAAACCCTCCGGTCGGTAGTCGTCGTTGCCTGGCTCAGCGCCCGCCCGACAGCTTTGAACGCAGCCTCGCAGATATGGTGGTCGTTTTCGCCCGAGAGCTGTTTGAGGTGGATCGTGATGCCGGAATGCGCCGAAAGCGCGCGGAAAAACTCGCGGATATTCTCGGTGGACAGCTCGCCGATGCGGTCGCGCTTGAAAGTGAGGTCGTAGCTGAGAATGCCCCGTCCGCTGATATCGACGGCCGCGAGAACGAGAGCCTCGTCCATCGGCGCCGCGCTGTGGCCGTAACGCTCGATGCCCTCGCTGTGTTCGAGAGCTTGACGGATGGCTTGTCCCAGCACGATTCCGACGTCCTCGACCGTGTGGTGGTCGTCGATCTCCAGATCTCCTTCCGCGCTGAGGCCCAGGTCGAATTGACCGTGAAATGCCAACTGGGCGAGCATGTGGTCCAAAAAGCCCACGCCCGTCAGGATGTCGGCGCGCGTTCCGCCGTCCAGATCGAGAACAACCTGAACGCGCGTCTCAGCGGTTTCGCGATAGACCTCCGCGTAACGAACGCCCGTGGACCCTTTTCCCATGGTAGAAGCATACCAACGGCGACGCCGTCGGTCTTGGGATACGATGCAATGGAATGACCGTGCTCCTATATGAAGACAATCTCATCTGGTCCAGCCGCCTGCGCCGAACGCTTGCCGCCGAAGGCCATGAGGTGGTCAGCCCCAACGATTTAAAGCACGCGGATGTGGCTATCGTGGACCTGTCCTCGGACCGCAATCGCGCCGCTGTGCCCGATTTGACCCGCCAAGGAATTCACGTAATCGGCCATGCCGGCCACAAAGAGAAAGACCTTCTCGAACTCGGCAGGCAAGCGGGCTGCCAAACCGTCGCGACGAACAGCCAAATCACGCACAAGCTGCCCGACCTGATCCGCGCGGTGCACTCCGCCGAAGGAAGCTAGGCAGTCCGCGGAAAATGACGATATTGTAAGAAAACTACGCGAACAATTTTTCGACGGGAGTCGTCATTGGGAATGGCTGACTGAGAAAGGAGATAAGCCTAACCTGCAATACATTGTCTTGGGGGCCCGATCGGGCCCCTTTTTCTTTTGCCCGCCGGGGCTCATGTAAACTCGGTGTCGGAGCGAACTGATGCGAACGACGATGTTCGAGGTGGTGCGATGAACAAGGTTTACGAGAGCGCGGAATCGGCTCTCCAGGGCTTGGCCTTCGATGGCATGACCCTGATGTCCGGCGGCTTCGGGCTCTGCGGAATTCCCGAGCACTTGATCGCCGCCCTGCGCGACAGCGGTGTGAAGGGGATCACCGTCATCAGCAATAACTGCGGCGTGGACGACTTCGGTCTGGGCGTGCTTCTTCAAACCCGCCAGATAAGCAAAATGGTCTCCTCGTATGTCGGCGAGAACGGCGAGTTCGAGAGGCAGTATCTGAACGGAGAGCTCGAGCTCGAATTCAATCCGCAGGGAACGCTTGCCGAGCGGATTCGCGCCGGCGGAGCGGGCATCCCGGCTTTCTACACCAAGACCGGTTATGGCACGATGGTCGCCGAGGGGAAAGAGACTCGCGAGTTCGGCGGCGAGATGTACGTCATGGAGACGGGCCTCAGGGCCGACCTGGCCATCGTAAAGGCGTGGAAGGGGGACCGGCTGGGGAATCTCATTTACAGGGAGACCGCGAGAAACTTCAACCCGATGATGGCGACCGCGGCAACAGCGTGCATCGCGGAGGTGGAAGAGCTTGTCGAGCCAGGCTTGCTCGACCCCAATCAGGTTCACACGCCGGGCATCTACGTCGACCGGATCGTCCAAGGCCGGAATTACGAGAAGCGGATCGAGCGGAGAACGGTGCGGCCGAAGGAGGGTGCGAATGGCGCTTAGCAGGGAACAGCTCGCTCAGCGAGCCGCCAAGGAGCTTAGAGACGGGTTCTACGTGAACCTGGGAATCGGGATACCGACGCTTGTTGCGAATTACATTCCGCCGGGCATCGACATCACGCTTCAAAGCGAAAACGGCATTCTGGGAATGGGCCCGTTTCCCTTCGAGGGAGAAGAGGATCCGGACCTCATCAACGCCGGCAAGCAAACCGTGACGGTTCTCCCGGGCTCAGCATTCTTCTCCAGCGCCGATTCGTTCGCCATGATTCGCGGCGGACACATCGACCTTTCGATCCTTGGCGCGATGGAAGTCAGCGAAGAAGGCGATCTCGCGAACTGGATGATTCCGGGAAAAATGGTGAAGGGGATGGGCGGCGCCATGGACCTCGTCGCCGGAGTCAAGCGCGTCGTGGTCGTCATGGAGCACACGAACAAGGCGGGTGAGCCCAAGGTGCTGCGGAGCTGTAGCCTTCCGCTGACCGGCAAGGGAGTCGTGAACCTCATCATCACCGACCTGTGCGTGTTCGAGGTCGAGCCTCATGGCCTCGTGCTCAAGGAGCTGGCCGGAGGAGTAACCCAAGACGAGGTTCGGGCCAAGACCGGGGCCAGGTACTCGGTCGCACCGGACCTGGCCCCGATCGAGGTTTGACGGCTACTTCAAGCTCTCTAGCACCTGCTTCGCATGCCTTCGAACGAAGTGCAGACTGTGACGGAGCAGAGGTTCGATGTGCGGAATCGCGGCCTTGTCGCCGTACTGGCCCAGCGCCGTCAAGGCTCCTTGCCGCTCGCCGATCGTTTTCTGGTCGACCAAATGGATCAGCTCGTCGAACACCCGGTGCTCGCCGGGTTTGTCCTTGACATCGCCGAGAGTTCGTATCGCCTGGATGCGCACGGGCTCCGGCTCGTCCCCCGCAAGCACCGCCAGCGCCGTATCTCGCGCCCTGTCGGCGTCGTGGACGGTCCACCAGCCCAGCGCAAAGGTCCTAAACCGCTCGTTGAAGGAATCCATGTGCCATGCGGCTTCGACTGCGACCTTGTCTTCGGTCTGAGCGATATAGGCGCGGAGGGCGGATTCGCGCATCAGCTCGCTCGGGTCGTGTTCATAGATCTCGCGTAGCCGGGCGACAACTGCGTCCGACTTGTCCACAGTAGAGAGCGAAGACACCGCTGCCTGCTCGACTTTCCGCGAGGGATTGTGCGTTTCCTCGATCGAGAAGTCGGCAGAGCCCACCATTCGAATCATGTCCGCAAGAAGGTCGGGCGATTTCTCCTTGCGCGCCATTTCGAGCTTCTGATCGGGGCTCAGCTCGGCAAACATCGGGCTGAGAATCCGCGACTTCTCAGCGCTGTTCGGAGCGACTGCGTACAGGCGCATCCAATCATCGGCGCTGTAACCCATGTCATATCGAATGTCCGCCATTAGCCACACTTCGGGGTCGATCAGAACACACATGGGGGATTTCGCGCGCAGCACGGCGGGCTTTGCGCCGATGTGGATCGGAACCCGGGTCATCCCACCGCCCGGAAACAGCTCGAGCGCTTCGGTATCGATCTCGAACCCGGGAGTGCTGTTCTCGACCACTACGTCCGTTCCCTGCTTGTGGACGCGCAGCGAAACGGCGCCTGGGTTGTAAAACCATTGTTTGCGGAACTGATCGAGATCCACTCCAAGGGAGCGGGACACGCTATTGAAGAAGCTCTCGGTCGTGGCGTTCTTGTAGGCGAACTCGTGCAGGTACCGGGTGATGGCTGGCCAGAATCGCTTTTCCCCTACCTTATGCATCAGCATGAACATCCGGGCCGCGCCGCCGGCGTAGGCATGACCGTCGAACATGTCCATCGGCTCTTCGTAACCCGTCCAGATCATTGGTCGGCCGCCGTTCCGCTGAGCGCCTTGGGCGCCGTTTAGGATCCCCAGCCGTGCGAGGTCGAACGCTTCCTTCCCGCGAGCCTCGCGTTCCCAGAACGCCGGCAAAAACGTCGCCCAACCTTCGTTAAGCCATGTGTGCGACCAGTTCGCCGTGGTCACCAGGTCGCCGAACCACTGGTGAGCCAGCTCATGGGCGACCAGCCCCTCGGAGTTCGCGAGCGGCTCGTCGCTCGCGGGGTGGAGCGTGGAGATGGTCTGTGTCACCGCTGTGATGTTTTCCATTCCGCCGAACATGAAGTCGGGCACGGTGCCCTGGGCGAATTTGGCGTAGGGGTACTTCACGCCCGTCAGCCGGCCATAGAACGAAACGATCTTCGGCGTGAATCCGAATGAAGTTCGGCCTTCGGCAGTGAGCCCGTTCGGCACCCAGTAGCTCACCGGGACCGGCTTAGTCGCGCTGACGACCTCGGTGTAGGGCCCGGCCACCAAACTGTTCAGATACGTGGAGTGCGGTGCGGGCATGGACCAATGCCAAATGGCTCGGCCGTTTCGCCGAGTGACCCCTTGAAGCGCGCCGTTGCTCAGCACGCTCCAACTCGCCGGCACGTCGATCGTGCCCTTGCTGGTTGCCTTGTCGTCGGGATAGTCGTACGTGGGCATCCAGTAGCGCGTATCCTCCATTTCGCCTTGCGTGTAGATGACGGGCGTCTTGGCCGGATACCCCTGCTGAGGCGCTACGTAATACAGCCCTGCCGTCGGGTCGGCATCGTACCGGATCCTCACCGCGAGTCGCGCGCCCGGCGCGGATGGCGGCAACGCAACATCGAGCCTGTTGTTCGCCAGCGACCACTTCGCCTGCTTGCCCTCGACGGTCACGCCGAGTATCTTCATCGGCCCGCAGTCGAAGGATGCGGACTTTGCACCGGCTTTCGGGAGGATGGTGTTGGTCACATCCCCATGAAAGGCGGAGCTGGACTTGGAAAGCACGACGGACCAGTTGACGTCGAGAAGATCGTAATTGTGGGGCCAATGCTTGGATTGGGCTCCGGCTTGGGTGGCGATAGCAATCGCCGCTAGTGTCGCGACGCGGTACATGGGTCCAGTTTGCCCAATGATCCGAGTCTCGATGCTTCTTTTCTCAGAATAGCGAGCCCTGTTTCTCCGGGAGAGTCTTTTCGGGGTCCCTCATGAGCCTCTCGGCGGCGGCCCAGGCTTTCTTGATATCGGCGACGAGCAGCGAGTACCCGCCGTCGCCGCCATCATGCATGTTTCGGAGTATGTACGAGGGGTGGAGCGTGGCGATGGCCGTGCGAGCGAACTCGCAGGGGAAGTAAAGGCCGCGCTCTTTGGTGATTTGAAAAGACTTCTTGATGAGGTTCTTGGCGCTAGGCGCGCCGATGCAGAGAATGACTTTCGGCTGGATCATTCCTAGCTGCGGCACGAGCCACTGGCGGCAAGCTTCGACCTCGGCCTCGGTCGGCGGCCTGTTCACCGGTCGGCCGGTGGACCAATCCGCGGCTCTGCACTTGACCGTGTTGGTGATATAAAGGTCTTCGCGCCGCAGCCCTGCCTCCTCGATCGCTTTGTCGAGAAGCTTGCCCGACCTGCCCACGAACGGCCTTCCCGCCTTGTCCTCGTATTCTCCCGGCCCCTCGCCGATGAGCACAAGCGGCGACTTGGGGTCGCCCTCCCCGAACACGACATGCGTGCGGCGTTTTGAAAGATCGCAGGCTAGGCAGCCTTGGGATGATGCGCGCAGGTCATCGAACGTCATTCCGGATCACTTCCGCCAGTCGATCGTAGCTCTCTTCGAGCGTTTGCGGCAATACGCGAACCACTCCCACGGTGGTCATGAAGTTCGTATCGCCGTTCCAACGCGGGATAACGTGCCAGTGAATGTGGTTAGGAACGCCCGCTCCGGCGGCTCGGCCGATATTGATGCCGACGTTGAAACCTTCCGGCTTGAAGCACTCCCGCAGCCATTGGATCGACCGGGCGAGGAGCTGGTTGAGTTCGAGCAGTTCGTCGTCGTCCAGGCCCTGCATGTCCGCGGTTGCTTTATACGGGGCTATGAGCAGGTGGCCATTGGTGTAAGGGAAGGCGTTCATCATGACGAACGCACCGCGCCCTCGATAAAGGATGAGATTCCTTCGGTCGTCGTTCTCTTCGGGAAGCTCCACGAAGATGTCCCCCTCTCCCTTGCCCGTCGAGGGCCGTTCGATGTAGGTCATCCGCCACGGCGCCCACAGGATCTCCGGCATATCGCGAGTTTACTTAGATGGTTATGCAGCCGACGAGGGCCGGCTCATGGTTCTCGCAGCTCTTGGGGACCGGGGGAGGAATGCGCCGCTCGTAGACCGACGCATTCCAAGTAAGCGGGAAATCTACACGCTTTTGGCGAGGATGATCGCTTCGGCGACCTCCTTCATCGTCTTTCGCAGGTTCATCGACTGCTGCTGGATGCGGCGGTACGCCTCCGATTCCGAGAGCTTCTGCTCGTCCATCAGTATGCCCTTCGCTCGGTCGATGAGCTTGCGCGCCTCGAGCTTCTCCTGAAGCGAGCCCACTTCCTTGTTGAGGTACTGGTTTTGCTCGAACCTGCTGCGCGCCACTTCGATGGCAGGCGGCAGATCGCTTGGCTTGAACGGCTTCACGAGGTAGGCGAAGACGCCGGCTTCCTTGGCTCGGTCGACGAGCTCTCTGTCCGAATACGCGGTGAGCAAAATCGTGGGCGCGATCGCTTCCTCGGTGATGATGGAAACGGCCTCGATCCCGTCCATGACGGGCATCTTGACGTCCAGAATGCATACGTCCGGCTTGTGCTCTCTCGCCGCACTGACGGCCTGCTGCCCGTCGGGGACCTCCGCCACGACCTCATAGCCGAGGTTCTCGAGCATCTGCTTGAGATCTAGTCGGATGATGGGGTCGTCGTCGGCGATCAATACTCTCATGTTCGTCATGGTTCGCTGCTGTCCGCGGGCACGACGTCGTGGGTACGGAGTCCGATGCAAGGATACCCGCCCCCGGTTCGGGGGATAATCCGAACATGCTCCAAGCGGTGAGGCGCCTGTTCGCACAGTCGATCGACTACGCCGGTGAGTTTCCGCCCGCTCGGCTCGATGCGGCGGCCGCGATTCGCGAATACGAAGCGATCGGGCGATCGCACGATGCGTGGATCCTATCCCGCTATGCCTGCCTTGCACGCTCGCTGCCGACTCTTGCGGAGAGGCTCCGGCAGGAACATGGGCTCGCAATCGTTCCGCTGACCGTGATCGGCTCTCCCGGCGCGTCCGGCGCCGAATGGGACACTGCCCGAGAATCAGACGCCGGCTTGATGAATCGCTTCCTCCTCGATGTCGGCGACTTGGCCGCCATCCTGGGGTACGAAGTCGCCGCGCCGCCGGATCGGCCTATCGACACGTGCCTTGCCGAGCTTGACGGGTTCGGTGGGATCGATCTATTCATCGAGCTCCGCTTGGACGAGCATTTGGAAGACGCGATCGTCGCGCTCGCGGAATCGGAGATCGGCAGCGCGAAGGCGCGCACCGGCGGCGTCGAGCCCGGCTCGGTTCCGTCAGCGGCGGCTCTGGCGCATTTCATGCATCAGACGATTAGTTTGGAGGTGCCTTTCAAGCTCACCGCAGGGCTTCACGATCCGTTCGCGACGAAACG
Organism: Fimbriimonadaceae bacterium; assembly: GCA_025934835.1. GTDB lineage: Bacteria > Armatimonadota > Fimbriimonadia > Fimbriimonadales > Fimbriimonadaceae > Fimbriimonas. The sequence goes on along the minus strand of JAICWL010000074.1, from coordinate 5,761 downwards.
CGGCCATGGGTTTGTCAATGTGTTTGGAGCGGCCGTCCTCGCTCTCGCGCACGAGCTTTCCGAACGCGAAACAGAGCAAATCCTCGCCGATGGGAGTCCAACAAGCTGGAGTTTTTCAGAGGCCGGCGTTCGGTGGCGCGATATCTCCGCAACGCTCGATGAAATCGAGGACGGCAGGCAGATGCTTCGCTCGTTTGGATCGTGTTCGATTGCCGAGCCGCTGCACGGGCTCAGGGAGACTGGACTACTTGAAACTTCAACAATCGCCTAGTGAGTCGGGACTGAAGGGCGCCATACCCGCCGGAGCAAAGTCGTGGGTGCCGGTGCAGGCGGGCTCGGACTTTCCGATTCAGAACCTTCCGTTCGGACTTGCGTGTATCGACCATGTCGAAGAGGCAGTGGTCGTCGCCATCGGAGATCAGGTTCTGGATTTGACCGCGCTCGCCGCGGAGGGGCTTCTCCCGGAGGAGGATTTCCCCATTCTCCACTGCTTCATCGACGTCGACAAGAACGATCTGCGAGTGCTCCGGATGCTTGTCTACGACCTGCTTCGCGAGGACAACTCCACGCTGAGAGACAACATGGCGTTGCGCAAGGCAGCCTTTCATCCGATCTCAGAGGTCGAGATGATGGTGCCGGTGGAGATTCCGTCGTTTGTGGATTTCTACGCAGGCATCTATCACGCCGGCAACGTGGGGAAGATGTTTCGACCGGACATGGACCCGCTACTTCCGAATTACCGGCATCTGCCCGTCGGATACAACGGGCGAGCCTCCACCGTCATTCCGAGCGGGGCGCCCATCTCCAGGCCCAAGGGCCAATACCGGCCCAAGGGCGTTGAGAATCCGGTTTTCGGCCCCACGCAGGAGCTGGACTTCGAGCTAGAGCTCGGCTTTTTCATATCCGATGGGAACGAGATGGGCGAAGCGATCAGCGTTGCGCGGGCCGAAGAGCATATTCTCGGCTTGGTGCTCGTCAACGACTGGTCGGCGCGAGACATCCAGCGCTGGGAATACCAGCCGTTGGGGCCGTTTCTCGGCAAGAGCTTCGCGACTTCCATCAGCCCGTGGATCGTCACTATGGAAGCCCTCGAGCCTTTCCGAATCGAGGGACCGAAGCAGCAGCCGGAGCCGCTGGAGCATCTGCTCGCCGCTGGGCCGGCGCACTACGACATTAACCTCGAAGTGGCCCTCAGAACCCCCTCCATGCGCCAGCCGCAAGTGATCGCGCGAAGCAATGCAAAGCACCTTTACTGGTCGATCGCGCAGATGGTGGCCCATCAAACGTCGAACGGCACCGCGATCGAGCCCGGCGACCTGGTTGCGACAGGCACGATTTCCGGTCCGGACCCCGGATCGTTCGGCTCGCTCCTCGAGCTGAGCTGGAACGGCTCGAAGCCGCTGAGGATGCAGGAAACGGGCGAGGAGCGAACCTACCTGCAGGACGGTGATACGCTGACGATGCGAGGCTGGTGCGAGGGCCATGGGATCAGAATCGGATTCGGGAGTCTCGAAACGATGATCGGGGCGGTCAGTTGAGCCTCCCGCGAGGGGTCTATCCGGCGTCGGTGACGCCGATCGACGCACAGGGTCGCATCGATGCGCCTGCAATCGCTCGGCTGCTGAGCTGGTTCCGGTCTCATGGCTGCTCGGGCGTCGTGCTTGCCGGCACGAACGGCGAGGGCCCATCCCTGAGCGCTCCGGAAGAGCGCGATCTCTTGAGGACCGCAGCGCCGCTCGCGGAGGGCCTCGAGCTCATCTTGGGCGTGGCGACGTCGAGCCTGGATGAGGCGATTTGGACCTGCTCGCAGGCTGCGAAGCTGAATGCCGCCGCTTGCCTCGTAATGCCGCCGAGTTACTTCCGCGAGGCTCGCGAAGAGGACGTCGCGCGGTGGTACGAAGCCCTCATGCAGAAGGCGGCGATACCGATTTTGCTTTACAATTTGCCTCAGCGCACCGGAATGACCCTATCGCCGAGCCTCTTGCGCCGGCTCGCCTCAAACGATTGGTGCGCGGGCATCAAGGACAGCAGTGGCGTTGCAGACAACTTGGCCGCTTATGCCAGCGCGTTGTCCGGCACGGGAAAGGCCATGCTCGTGGGCGACGAGACTCTGCTGTGGCAGGCGCTCGAAGCAGGGTGGACGGGCACGATCAGCGGCGCGGCGAACGTGCTGCCAGGTTGGCTGTCGACGATCGTCCGAGAATACGATGCGGATCGGCCGAGCGCCGAAACCAAATTCGGCCTGCTCGAGCCGGCGATTCGGAAGCTTCGTTCTCTACCTCAGCCCTCGGCCAACAAGGCGTTTCTGAAGCGATTGGGCGTGCTGGACTCCGCGCAGATGGTGCTGCCGCTTGCAGCTTACGAAGGAGACCTTCCGGATGACGTTCTGCGCCTCGCGGGTGCGAAGTAAACCGTCAGCTTGCCAGCAGCTCGCACTGGCGACGAAACACCGTGTGCACGTATTCGGCGATGGCAAGGCGGTCTTCGTGATTCTGCGGCCGGAAACGGATGCCGGTAGCGAACAGGTCCGAGTTGTCGATGGGCAGGGAATACCGGACTTCCCCACGAAGGAGAAATGGGGCGGCCTCGTACCTGCCGACTTCGACGATGCACGAGCATCCTTCGCGCACGGGACCCTTGGTCCTTAGCTGCAGTCCTCCCAGGCCAATGTCCACGATAATCGCGTTGATTTCCGATTCCGGCTCGGTCAGGCGCACCGCGGCATAGTCGAGCATCTCGTAACGCAGATACCTGCGCTTTTCAATTTCCTGGGATCCTTCCAAATCGTGCCTCATCCTGGCGGCAGCCGCAAGCTGCCTCTATTAAGTCTTGGCACCTTGGCGCGAAAGCCTCAGGTTCGGAGCCCAAACACAAAGCCGCCCCGAGCACCGAAGCGCTCAGGGCGGAGCCGTGTTGTAAGAACTCTAGTTCTTGATCCGCGTGATCAGAACGTGGTTCGTGTCCTTGTCGTACTCCACGTTTACGTTCAGCGCGTCGCGAATGAAGCTGAGCGGCACGATCGTTCGGCCGTGGTCGAGATAGGGAGCGAGTTCGAGCGAGACGATCGCGTCGTTGATCTTCGCGTCCTTGTCGCCGATTTGCAGAAAGATCTTATGGCCGTCGGCATCTGCGTTGACCGACTTCGACATGTTCTCCCACGACACAGAGCCGCCGCCCTTCTCGATCAGATATCGGAACGGCGTCATAGGCACTCCGTCGTCGACTCGCGGCTGCACGTCGAAGTGAACGTACTGCGAATCGAACACGACCGCGAAAGCGCCCAGGTTCGGAATCCGCTGTCCCTTCGTGATCGGGACCAGATGCGCGGCGGTATTGACGGCGCTTACCACTCCGGGAGGAAGACCTTTGGGGTGGACCACGCTCAATGCGTGTGCGGCGTTCTTTATCGCCGTGTGGGCAATTCGCGTGCCCGTCGGGGTCATATGCTGCAGACCGGTCGCGATCGCGCTGCCTGGCACGATGGCCTTGGTTCCGCTCATGGATCCCATCGCTGCGCGAATCGCGTTGGTCGAAGGGGTCCCGGTAGCATGGATGGCCGGAGGAAGCCCAGCGGGGCGGGTGATGACCGCTGAAGCGCCTACATTGCCGACTGCCTTCATCCCGGCGTCGACGCCGGTGACCGCAGTTTTGACCGGGTTGGTCGACATGGCGAGATCGACACCTGCTCCGGGCCGGTCGGTTCGTCCACCGGGGTTGTTCACGAACACTCGAATCTTGCGGGTCTTGTATGTGGCGCTGGTGTCGTCGATGGCCCAAGCCTCGATTTCATGCCAACCGTTGGTTTCGCGCTCCGTGTCCCATACGTAGTTGAAGGGCGGGAAGTTCGACATCGACTTGAAGTTGTTGTCGATGAAGAAGCTGACGTACGTGTTTCGGAGTGTGCGGCCGAATCCTACTTTGATCTCGACGGGGCCCTGTACGGTCGAGCCGACCTTGGGAGCCGCGACGAAAACCGGTCCCTGGTTGCTCTGCTCGGAGGAAATGGTGTTCTTCTCGGTGCCGACGACCTTGCCAGTGCGGTCGAACAGCCGGACTTCGACCTCGTTGTCGCCTTCCTTCAGCAAGGCGAGGTCGAGCGTGAAGTTGGTCTCACCAGAGGACTTGGCAGCGCTTACCGAGCGTGTGCCAAGGCTCTCGCCATTGAGCAGAAGCTCGACGATCGCGGCATTCGCATGGGAATACCGCACGGTTAGCGTGGGGCTATTCAGCGCACGATCGATGGTGATCTGTTGCGAGAACGACATTGCTTGGGCGCTCGCGCCGATGACGATGGCTCCTGCTAGAACGCACAGCCGCCGAACTATTCTGCTGGTGTGTCTCATATCCTCCTCTCGGACCCGGCTCCCCGCGTAGAACGAGTCGGTCTATTGTCGCACCTAGCGACGCGTGTGTCAAGGCGCATGGTTGTCTCCTAGTGAAGACGGGGAGAAACAGATCGACGGTTCGCGCCAATCTCCTCGTAAAATTACGTGCCCTGGCGTAGGGACCGAGTCGCCCGGATCGTGTCATATTCCCTCATGGTCGCCATGTGCTCGCGCTCAACCCGGGCCGTGAAGGGAAGCGGGTGAGCCGGCTCTATCGAGGAAGCGTTTGTTCCGAGCCTTCGGCCTTCGACTTCAAGCATTCATTTCGCGCAAGCAGAAATCGCCGCATGTGCTGCTCCAGGACCAAGCGCTCGGCTATCCACCCGAGAACGCCCCAGGGCGCCTCGAATTTGAGCTCGTCGATCATGAGGGTGCCGCCGTCGGTACGGTCGAAGCGGTGGAGATGCCACATGCTCTTGAAAGCTCCGCGCCGCATCTCATCGACAAACATGCTCGGCGGGTCGAACTCGGTAACCGCGACCGTAAGTTGCTGCCACACGCCGAAATGCTTTGCGCGCCAAGTTACCGAGTCTCCTTGCTCGACTAATCCCGAGGTGACTCCGGCAACTGCCTTTTCTCGGGTTCCCAATGCACAATCTTCGTGGACGCCCACGTCTCTTGCCATGTCAAAAACCTTCTCACGCGGGGCATGGATCAGGGTTTCCAATCGGATTTGTGTCATGGACTAATCTAGTGGACCCGAGCAGATGCCCATATTCCGCCATTGCCGGCGCGAGCCAAGTAACTTTAAGGTTGAATCTCTCATGCTGAGCCTGCTTTGTCTGACCGCTCTAATGACACGCGCCCCGAGCGAGCTGTTTTCGTATCTTTCCAAGCCAGACCCTTCGTTCGCGTTTTCAGTGAAGCGACCGGCGGAGGGAAGGGTGGAAATCCAGATGACCAGCCAAACGTGGCACGGCATCCCGTGGAAGCACACGATTCTGCTGCAGCAGCCTTCGCACCCCAAATTCCGCGGCACAGGGATCCTTTATATCACCGGAGACGGCCCTAAGCCCGGCGACCTTCTCGCGTTGGGGCTCGTCGCGGAAGCCACCGGCATGCCGACGGCCATGCTTTTCGACATTCCGAATCAGCCGATCTGGGATATGAAGGAGGACGACCTCATCGCCCACACCTTCGAGAAGTACCTTGCGACGGGCGATCCATCCTGGCCGCTGCTGTTTCCGATGACCAAAGCTGCCATACGATCGATGGACGCTGTGGAGAAGGCGACCGCGGGTGGCCCGAACCCGATCCACAAATTCATCGTCACCGGCGCCAGCAAGCGCGGCTGGACGACCTGGCTGGTCGGAGCTGTGGGAGACCAGCGCGTTCGGGGAATCGCGCCGATGGTGTGCGACACCCTCACCGACGCT
>JAICWL010000133.1 GCA_025934835.1 Fimbriimonadaceae bacterium | reverse complement strand
GGAGCACGCGCCGATGTGGATCGGCGAAGTCATCGAGACGGTCGTCTACTGAGTCGCGGGACGCGGCGTCGGGATCTGCGCGAGACCGTGACGGCCGGGGCAACGATTCTGGTTTGTGCAATACCGAAAAAGTGGAGGCGGAGGGTTAGAACCGAACGAATATCCCCGTGATTGCCTCATGCTCATGCGCCCCCGCTCCCGACTTGCGACCCAACCTCGACAGACCGCAACGGAGAGACATTCGTCTGGAACGCCCGCTTGAGCCGTTCCCGCGCCGCATCCTCCGATGGATGCCCGTACGTCGACATCACGAGCGCACCGCCGTCCGTGTGCCCGAGCTGCACCGCAACATCCGCCGGCGATAGGCCAAGCTCCAGCAGATGAGTCGCGCAGAAGTGGCGCAGCTCGTAGAAGTCCATCGAGGGACGCCCGAACGCAGCTCTGACGGGATGCCAGTAGTACGTCAGACTCGGCTCCCGAAGTTGACGCCCGCGCTTGGTTACGAACACCCACGGCACGTCCAGACGCGGCACCACATCGGCTAACGCTTGCCGGGCAGGCGGCGGCAGGATCACGACACGCTCTCGCCCGTTCTTAGGCTTCTTAAGTTGACCCGTTCCGTCGAGGCTCTGGCGGATCACCACCTCGTCACTGCGAATGTCCGTTCGCTCAAGTGCGAACAGCTCTCCCGGGCGAAGCCCCACGTAGCCGGCGAACAAGATCATCGCGCGGAACGTCGGCCCGTACTCGCCATGCACCTCGAGCGCTTTGTCGGCGAGCGCTTGCAGCTCGTCGGCCTTAAGAGCGATCAGATCTTTGCGCCCTCGCGGCTGCTCAAGACGAAGCCCAGCGAACGGATTCGGCCCCGGATGCAGACCGTCGTTGATCGCATCGTTGAACATCGCCCGAACCGCTCGAACGTTCGATTGCGGTTGAGACAGCGCCCACGCCCGCGCAGTCACACGATCCAGATCGGACAGCCGCGTCGACCCGAAGTCGGTACGGAAGCCCTGCAGCGCGTACTTGTAGTTCCGCTTCGTCGCCTCAGCAGCTCGCGGATGATGGCTTAGCCACAGAGCCGCCAACTCCTCGCCCGTCAGCCGCGTCCAATGCACTCGGCGACGTGACGCTTCTCGCTCGGCCTCCTTTGCCTCGCGCCGTGTAGGAAACGTCCCGACCCATCGCTTCTTCTTGCTCGATGGGTCGTAGACGCTCACCCCATAGCTGTCACCCCGCTTGACGATCACGTTTGCCTCCCTTCGAACCATGCTTCGATCTCAGACAACACGAACTTCCGATGCCCGCCGCGAACGTGCGACGGCATCCCGTCACGCATGCGCAGCTCGACCCAGCGCGTCGAGTAGCCGTAATGCGCAGCGACTTGCTTCTTGCTCAGCCACGGCTCGAAGCCGGCGCGCCGAGGGAACGGGAGGACCGCTCCTAAGCGTTGTTGTTGCATTTCAGCCTCCTGAACCGACCGCCCCGCTAGTACGACTTGACTTGCTTGCCGTAAGCCACTGGCGGTCTATCGGTGGCTACCTCGGAGCGGCACTCAGAAGGCTTATGTATTGGTCTCAGTGCCCTAGTTACAGCTGTCCGCTCAGCCTTCCCTAGGGGTTATCCCGGCGCCCCGGGCGGCGTTCAGTTAGGTGAGTATTGGCGGAATCCGAGTGCCGGCGACGTTAGCGACAGGGTCGGACGACACACCTACGGAGAGGGCAGGCCCGCAGGCCCCATGCCGAAGAGATGACCGAGCCCGTGACTGACGAAGAACAGGACTTGGCGGATCGGCTCAACGGGCACCACCGCCTGCACGACGAGACCGAGCATCGCGCCGACGAAGGCCTCACGCCAGTCGAGCTTGCCCAGTCTGTCCACAGCACCGGCTAGATAGTCGAGGCGCGCCTCAAGGGCCTGAAATTGCGTGTCCGACAGCTCGTAGTGCCCTCGAATCAGCTCCTTCGCCTCTCGAAGTTGCGCCCGCACGGCATCCCGCTCCGCCTCCGAGAACGGCTCGTTATCGCCGTCTCCAACATCCGAGGCGACAAGCGAAGCTTCCCCGCGCAGTGCGCCCCAGACGTCCGGCGCGTCAAGCTCACGCCGGAGGTATCCGAGCCATTCCAGGAACTTCGGGCGGACAGCTGCATCCCAGCCCGCTGTGCCGTAAGACTCGACCGCTTTGTCCGAGCCTGGCGAGAACTCAACCCAGTAACCGTGCTGGTGCTGCCTGAACACGAAGAAGTACCCGGTCGGACGATGCACGAGAGCCGGCCACGCCGTCGCGTTGCTCGTCGGGAAGTCCTCAACGAAGTCGAACTCCCGAGGATCGAAACCCTGTGACCCCAACATCTCGAAGACCTCGACCTCTTGCGAGCGAAGAATCGGCACACGACGAAGCTAATCGCACCCTCGGACAGAGTTTTTCGACACTTCCCCCGGTGTTACAGCACCGGGGGAAGCCCTTCTCGATTCTCGGCCCGTATCGACTCGACCACCTACTCTTTGAGCATGGGTGAGATGCTCGACGCCGCAGATCGTCGGTGCGCGGAATGTGGACACGACGCGGTGGGCGAACTAAAGCCCTGGTCGCTTTGGCCGGGTCGGTTCATCTGCCGCGATACAGCGGCGTGCCGGGAGCGGCGTTCGCTCGGCCCTGGTAGGCGCGTCGAAGCAAGCGACCGAATCAAGTCGCGAAAGCAGGCGTTTCGCCAGACTGGTTATCCCGATCATCCGCGCCTCCCCGAGTAAACGCCCAGCGGCCCGTGAGCGGGCAGCGAACCGCCAGGAGCACTCCGCGCATCTCGATTCTCTTCCCGTTACCGCCCGCCAGGAAAGGGCGTGGGCTACGAGCGAGGATGGTCGGACGACCTACCATCACCGGCATGCCGAGGCCACGCGAGGGGTCACTCTTTGTTGTCCCCTTGGACGATGGCTTCGTTCTCGGTCTGCTCGCTCGAACGCACGGGCCAGGCGGCGTCGGCTACTTCTTTGGCCCACGTCTCGACGAGGCTGTACCGGATGCGATCGAGGACATCCGACTCGATCCTGCTGAGGCGGTGCTCGTATGTCGTTTCACCATCGGCGCGATCCGCGCGGGCGATTGGCCAATGCTCGGGAGATACGCGGATTGGCGGCGGGATGAATGGCCGATCCCGCTGTTCTGCCGGTTCGATGAGCTGCGCGAGCAGTACGTCCTTGTTCGATACGGCGACGATCTCTTCGAGCCGAACGCCGAGTTCCCGCTCCCAACTGGTGAGAGTCCGGAGCTGTACCGAACAGATGGGCTCGACGGCGAAGGGATCGTTCCGAAGAGGTTGTCGCAACTCCTCGCCTGATTCGTATCGTCGGGTCAGCCGCGAGCTGAAACGGGAATAGAACCGCCATTCTCGTTCGTCAAAGACTGGGTGATGCAAAGGCCGCGCCGGGGCGGCGGTCGCCATACGGCGATCCGCCACGCCGACGCTCCTACTCCCGGCCGTCCACGAGCACCCGATACGCGCGAAGCAGCTCCCCAAGGTGGACCTCAAGCCCGGCCCCCGGGCCATCGTTAGCCGCGTACCCGAGCTTCACCGCTTCACGCCGTCGCTGCCGATACACGCTCGCTGGGTAATAGCTCTGCGCGAGTCCCAGCCGCTCCAAGTCGAGGAACATCGCAAGCCGCTCGCCCTGTGCATAGGTCAGCTCGCCCTTTGACACCTGCTCGTGAATCTCCACTGCCTGCACCTCCCGCGCAAGCCGACGGACTACGCCATCGATGTTGCCGTATCGAGCCTTCCACACCTCAGCGAAGAACGACTCATTCTGCGCCGCCTCAGCGGACAGCTCCTTCGGAGAGAACCGACACTCAGCCTCAAGGCGGATCAGCCCGAAGGGCTCGCCCTCCTTGCGCTTGAGATTCCGACAGTAGGCCCGGGCAAGAACCTTCTCGCTTCCAGGTGCGATGAAATAGACCGTCGAACGCGGCGTCCCGACGCCCCTCGTCCTCCAGCCGTTTGGCGGACGCACGGCCTCAAGCCCATCGAGCAGAAGCTTCCCATCCTCCGGTCGGCATGTGGCATCGACGGCCACGTCGACCCGCGTGATCCACGGCTGCTCCCAGCTCGTGATCCCGAGCGCGGCCATTCGCCGCGTCACGTTCTCGATCTCACGAGCCACGTCCGCCGGCCGGCACAGCTCATTGGGAGGGGCGAGCTTGGCCTGCACGTACAGCCGCTTCGTATCGGCCTTCCAGTGCGCTACAGATCGCCCGAGCATGTGGCCCCACTTCCCCCACGAGAGCGCGTCACCGAGCATCTTTCCGCGCCGCTGCTGAACACCCGGAGCGTCGTTAAGGAGCGCAACCGACTTCGATCCCTCCATGTCGAACCCGAGGGTGATGTCATCCACGCCGTACGCAACAGCCTTGAACGGACTAGTGGGAAGCAAGCGACCCACCTCCCCACGACTCTGCGACCCAAGCGCAACCGATCCGCGCGCGAAGAGGTGCGAAAGCCCTGGAAACCATTCGCAGCCTTTCGCAGCACTGCGCGGCTCTTTCTGCTGCAAGGGGCGCGTTTCCGCGCCCCTTCGCAAGTTCCGTATGTAGTGGAGGCGGCGGGAATCGAACCCGCGTCCGCAGCCGCACCGAAGAAGCATCTACAAGCATAGGCGGCACTTGATCTCACTCGACGGCCGGAGTGCCACCGCCCAACCGTCGAGCCAGCCCTCCTGAAAATGTCGCGCCT
>JAICWL010000153.1 GCA_025934835.1 Fimbriimonadaceae bacterium | reverse complement strand
GGCATAGCGGTTTCGCCAGATGACGGCACGCTGGCTGTTGCCGATTATGCGAGCAACCGGATGCTTTACTATTCGTTCCTGCGAGGGCCCAATCCCGCCTGCGCCGACTGCGCCAACGACCCCTCGCACACGACATTCTTCTTCGCCACGACCGGGAGCTACAATCCCGGCAACGGTGGACCCGACGGCATACACTATGACGTGCACGGGAACCTCTGGGCGGCGTGCGGCATCGGCGGTGTCATCGAGTACGATCCACGCGGCTTCATCATCGGTTATGTGCCGTTGCCAAATGGTGATTCCTCGGCGACGAACTTTGCCTTTGGCGGTGAGAACAACCAGTATATCTACATGGAAGGTGCCGTCAGCGGGACCATCTACAAATTCAAGGCGCCTTATCCCGGGCTGATCGGGCCTGATGGCGTGCGATTGGCGGCGCAACCTTGACTGCTCCGCAGGCTGGGTGGTGCGCGCCCGCACTGGCGCGCACACACCAGCCGTTACGAGCGGCCCAGATATGGAGAGCGGCGGTCATCCATCATGTGCAGTGATGGCCGTCAAATCCTCAAGAAAATCGTCTCTACGGACCTCACTCCGAAAATCCCGCCGCCGTCATTACGGGCCGGCACCAAGTGGCGCGTCCCGGAATGACGACGCGCGGGTCTATTTCCGTTTGGATTTTGAAGCCGGTTCGGGCGACGGCGCTTCGCTGTCGATCTTTTCGACATCCTTTTCGCGCGCATTGTTGAGCGCGCGGTTCACCGGCCGAACCACGAATGCCTCAGGAGGCAGAGGGCCAGCATCTTCCAGGGGGGTATCAGGATCGAGCCATTTTTCGGCTTCTTCCACGACGACAGGCATGCGGTCGTGATACGGAGCGATCAATTCGTTCGGCTCCTCCGTCAGGATTGCGAAAGAGGGTACCTTGTCTCCTTTCACGTCCGACCAGTCCCAAATTCCGGCGAGCATGAGCGGCTGCCCATCCTTGCGAGCGAACAGATACGGTTGCTTTGCCCCGTTTTCCTCCCGCCATTCATAAAATCCCTCAGCGGGAATGACGCAGTGCCGGCTGCTCAACATCGACTTGAACGAGCCGCGTTTCAACGAGTCCGTACGTGCGTTCAGAAGCGGTGGACGCTTTTTTTCGCCCGTCGACTTCAGGACAATGCCGAAGCGTGCCATCCGGGCACTCACATTCTGGCCCCGCTCGCTGAGCAATACCGGGACGCTCTCGGTGGGGGCCACGTTGGGATTATACTCGAAATTGAGGCGCGCCCCGCCGATCTTTCGCGAGAGTTGGCTCCAATCTTTCAGGCCTCGAAAGCGATTGCACATGAAGCTTATATATAGTGGTGCCAGAACATCTGAAAGGATGGAGCTTCGAGGCGGTCCTGGGCGATCAGCTCATTGACACATCCGCTCGATCAGCGCGCTGTAAATCTCGAATGCTTCATCGATCCTGTGCACGTAACAGAACTCGTCGGTCTGATGGCATTGAGCAGCCTCGCCCGGTCCGATCACCACGGTCGCTACCTCGCCAAAGCCTGGAACCAGAGCGGATGCGTCGGTGAAGTAGGGCGCCCCGGTGGGAAGAGGTCGATGACCCATGCGGTCTCCGAGGACGGCCATCAGCGGCTCGATGGCGCTATCATCGGCCGCCGTGGCGAAGCCTTTAAAGTCGGTGACGACCTGGATCGACGCTTCGTCGCCGCAAAGGCGTTGGACCTGAGCAACCAACTCGCCATGGTCGTGCGAAGGCACCGTGCGAAAATCCACGGTGAAGGCGGCGGAATCGGGGACGGAGTTGATGTTTTGGCCGCCGAACACGGTCGTTACCGAAGCGGTGGTATTGCCCAGAAGCGCATGCGAATGGCCTTCGAAGGTCAATGCTTCGACCCGCCGGATCCATTGGGCGATCTTGTAGATCGCGTTGTCTCCCAATTCCGGCATCGAGGAGTGCGCGGTTCGTCCCTTGGCGGTTATTCGCAACCTGACTGAGCCCTTGTGGGCAATGATCGGAAGGTTCGAGCTGGGCTCGGCTACGATCAACAACTCAGCCGGGCCCAACGCGCCGAGTTCGGCGAGATGGAAGGCGCCCTGGCAACCAGTCTCCTCGCCGGCGGTGATGACGAGTGTAATGCCTCGCCGAGGCCTCTTGCGTTTCGACTGTGCAATTACGGCAGCCACAAAAGCCGCCACGCCAGCCTTCATGTCGCTGGACCCACGCCCAAACAGCTTGCCATCGTGGATTTCGGCGGCAAACGGCGGCGTCGACCAGGGCTTTTCGCCGAGCGGGACAACGTCGAGATGTCCGGTAAATGCGAGCGGATTCAAATCGCTCGCCCCGTGCAAACGGGCCACCATCGAAGGGCGCCCGGGGGCAAATTCGTGCTGCTCAACCTCGAGACCGGCCTGCTCGAGCAGATCGGCCACGTAGTCGGCACACGCTTTTTCCTCGCCCGGAGGATTGAGCGAAGGGAACCGAACCAGTTTCCGGGCCAACTCCACGCAGTTCATGGTTGTCGCATCCTGCACGATCCTCTCCTTCTGTGCTCTCTTTCGAGGGTGGCGCATCAAAGAAGACGAACTATATCTCCTGGCTGCTCCTTGTGCTCCAGCAATCCTTGCGAAAATCCGTGATCATCTTTCTCCTGCTCGTTTTCGTGCCGATCGGAGTGTCGGCTGCGCGCTATTGGCTTGAAGGGGATCGTCGCGGCAACTGGCAATCGGCGGATCGTTCCAGCACCGGCATGTTGCCGGCGCCGGGTTCGCACCCCGACGCCGTGATCAGGGTTTTTGCCGCGCGTACCGTGCGATGGCGCGGCATATTCGCGGTCCATACCTGGATCGTCGTCAAGGAAAAGGGTGCTGCGCAATACAGCCGATATGATTACACCGCTTGGGGCGAACCGATCAGGAGCAACGGCTTTGCGCCGGATGGACGCTGGTTCGGCGCCGTGCCTGAGGCGGTCGCAGCCGTCGATGGCGCCGTTGCCGAGGCGCTCATTCCAAGGATTCGCTACGTGATCGAAAACTACAAGTTCCGCGCCTATGGCGACTACAGCCCTTGGCCTGGCCCGAACTCGAACACCTTTGTGCAAGCAACCCTGGATGCTGTTCCGGAGCTTCGAGGCGTCTTGCCTCCCACCGCCATCGGCAAGGATTATCCGTATGCGGGACGCTGGTTCGGGCTGACCGCGTCGGGAAATGGCTTGTTCGCGACGCTCGACGGCTATCTCGGGCTCAAGATCGGCTGGGTCGAAGGATTCGAAATCAACTTCTTCGGCGCGGTGGTCGGGGTTGATATCCGGCGCCCCGCACTCAAGCTTCCCGGGATTGGACGCCTGGGCATCGCTACTGGGCCATAGCCTGTCACATTGCAGGAAGGAGGGCTGCCAGACCTGGACGTGGTAACGTCGATAACCATCGCTAAGCCAGTCGCTCCGTTGCTGATTGAAGAGGAAAAGCTTTCCTCGTTCCATAACCTTTCGATGAGCGAACGACGCGACTGGCGCAGGTAGCTTGGGGCGAGACAGAAATCTGAGACTGGAACACCTGTCCGTCCTCTGATGCGCCGAACTATCTCTTCCTTCTAAAAGACGAGCAGCAGGCCAGATACCATTAGTATCGCCAGGATGATGCGCCTGAAGACCTGCTCG
>JAICWL010000178.1 GCA_025934835.1 Fimbriimonadaceae bacterium | reverse complement strand
CGCGGTCATAACCTCGACGTTTCAAACGGCCACGACTCGCTCGTCGACGTGTCCGCCGCCAAACAGACGACCTTCACGGGCACCCGCGATGAGTTGCGCGAACGCCTGATCCAGCTCGAGGCCAGGGGCGCCACCGGCATCATCTTCGGAACCAGCGGTTACGATGTCGAGCGAGAGCTGAGGGCCTATGCGGAGGTTGCGGGATTGAGCTGACCGCGGTGCGGCGCTGATTGGCGGGCAAGGATCAACACGCACGCTTCTGATTGCTGCTTCGTGCAGTGATGGAAGGCCGAATGTCCGAAATCGCCACACCTGGGCCCGAAGTGGACTGTCGCGATATCACCCGATGCGCCGGTCTGGTCTCGACCGGGAGCCCGACATTCGCGCCGTACCACGAGTTCAAAAAAACTCTGCGAGCCTTGAGCGCCAGGGTAGATTGGGCTTTAGCCCACCGACGGCGAGCTTGGCTCGGGCGAAGCTGGCAGAGCAACGGCGAACTGCGGTGGCAGACTGAAGCCCAACCTACGCTTGCCGAGGGTGAAGGGGATGAAGGGCGAGATGACAAAGCCAAGGCTCGGACAATGCCCGACTTCTGGGTACCTAGCCTCAACGCGCTCGGTCGGTTCGACCGGTGGGCTTCGCGGATTGCACGATTGGGCGGTGATGGACGAGGATCCGCCACATCGGTGAAGAGCTTGGTAGGGAACGCGAATGAAAAAGATGCTTTGGGTGAAATTTGGCTGGTCAGAATTCTATCGCGGCGGCCTCGTAGACGGAAATTTCGGTTGGCTAAACGCCAACAAGGGAAAGAAGAATGAGGGACGTGGACACGAAGCATTCAATTTCGATCCGGGTCCGGATGGAACGTACTACTGCTACGTGCCACCGCAGAATAAGGAATACGCGCCATCGAATGATGACTCGCATGGCTGGACGGTGATTTGTTTGGCGAAAAACCCCAAATACAAGGGAATTCACGTCGTCGGTTGGTACGAGAACGCCACGTTGCACGGTGAGTGGCTCGATCCGCCCGCGAGCATGGTCCGTCAGCACGGGGACGCGACAGGTCCAGCACATGATTGGTCGTACTGCATTACGAGCAAGACAGCGCATTTCGTCCCGCCCGAGTCCCGAACAATGCCCTTCTCGGATCGATCGATCAGACAGGGAAAATATTCGTTTTTAGCTGGTCCCGACGTTCATTCCGACGACAACAAGCAGCGTGTACTCGCTTTGCTGGAAGGACGGTTGAAGGCGCTTGGTCCCAGAGCAATCAAGAATCCGAGTGAGAAAAATATACCCGACCCCGAGATCGATTCAAGCGATCCGCTGAGGGGCTTCGGCACGCCGGAACACCGCAAGAAAGTGGAAGCCGCCGCCGAGGACGCAGTAATCTCCCACTATAAGACAAAAGGTTTTAACTGGACACGCGTCACCCATCTCCCATGCGGTTACGATTTCATATTTGCCAGGGGAGAACGCAAATTCATGTCGAGGTGAAAGGGACAGCCGCCTCGGTCCCGCAGTTCTTCTTGACTAGAAACGAGCATGGCAACGGTATGATGGTCAATCCCGCGTGGCGTCTCGCGATTGTCACCGACGCCCTGAGCGACGATCCGAAGGTCCGTATCTATCTTGCCGATCAAGTGCAGAAGATGTTCGACCTCGCACCCTATGTGTTTCTCGGTACCCTAATTCCCATTCCGGAGAGCTGATCGTGGCGCGCGCTCCCAGATCGTCCGAGTACGTCGGTTTCTGAAGTATGCGGAGGAGGATGCGGCGCCGCAACCGCGAGCATTATCCGAGAGCGCAGCCGCCTGCCGAAGGCAACGCGCAGGCGCCGGAGGAGTCCAGCCAGCCAGAGCTGATTTGGAACGGCGCCAAGATCATCATAACCGACGCACAGATGCCGGCACTTGGACTTCGGTGTCGGCCGATAGGCGTCAACGGGTTGATGTCTGCTCATGGGGAACCAGGAAACCGGCCAGTCCGCTCCACTCGATTCAGCCACTCCGACAGAGCGCTCACCAGGGCCCACCAATTCGCTTAATCGCGCAGGATGCGCTTGGCCAAACTCCAGCGGTGGACTTCCGAGGGACCGTCGTAGATTCGGAAGCCGCGCACCTTGCGGAAGATGCGTTCGACCAGCGTCTCCCCGGTCGTCCCCCTGGTCCGCCAAGCACCTGCCGCAGCGAGCGGTGACGCGCCAGATCGCCTCCGAGCAGACCACCTTGGCGATCGAGGACTCGGTGCCGCCTCGTTTGTCCTGATCCAGCGTCCAGGCAGTGTGCAGATGGCGAGCCGGGGCCGCGCG
>JAICWL010000085.1 GCA_025934835.1 Fimbriimonadaceae bacterium | reverse complement strand
TCTTCCATTCGCCCAGTCCGAAATCCGTGACGTCCCACTTGGGCGCAGGAGGGAGGGCCCACGAATGCTCGGCGAAGAACCGAGAGGCGCTCTCTACGAGCCGGTTGATCTCGCTGCGCTTCATCGCGTTCGCCTCTCGAAAACCGTCCCAACCGGAGTCCAACCCTCTGGCGCATTTCCGCAGCGTCGCCGCCATCCGGACTCGATTCTTCTTCGCATGCCCTCCCACGATGGGACGCCGCTGACGGCGTCCGGCTGCTCGCAACAGAAGGCTCCCGCCGCGGTGGCAGCCGTCATGCATTCCTCCGGCCCGAGTCCTCGCAGCAGAGCGGCCAGGAAGCCGGCTATCGTCGCGTCGCCGGCGCCCGTCGTGCCTTTGGCATCGACCTCGAAGCACGGCGCCCACAGCTCTCGGCTGATCCAGCACCGCGCGTCGGAAGGCTCGGCGCGTCCCATGCTCGCCAGGCAGTCCGACGTCTTCATAAACAGTCCGCGGGTACCAAACTTGATCCCGACGACCTTCGCGCCGTATCCGAGCGCCCGATCCATCAGCTCGGTCGCAGGTGCTTGCGATCCAGGCTCGAGCATGAACGCAAGCTCCTCTGCGCTGGGAAGGAATATGTCCACGTAAGGCAGCACCCGGCTTAGGATCACGTCCCAGTTCGCCTTGCCCGACGGTGCGCATGCGTCCGGAAGGCTCATGTCGAGCGACGTCGTCGCTCCAAGGCGCTTCGCCCGAGAAAACAGCGCGACCAGCTTGACGCCGTCATCTTCGAACATTTGCTCCAAAAGCGGCGGATAACCCAGATGCAGCAGCCGAGCGTCGGCAAGCAGCTCGTCGGTCACTTCCGAGCCGGAAAATGCGCGGTTAGTGCCCGGAGAATGCAGGAACATCCGGTCTCGACCCTCCAGATTGACGACGACCGTATAGCTGGTTTGCGTACCCGGTGTGAGAACGAGCCCTTGGCTTAGGTCGCCGAGAATCGCCTCGACCTCTGCCCCAAAAAGGTCTTCCCCGATCCGCGCGGTCAAGTGGGTAGAAACGCCAAGTCTGTGGAGGCATTGGCCGGTGTTGGCAACCGCGCCGCCTGTCGAGATCTTGGCCTCACCTGCCTCGATGAGCCTGCCAGGCTCGAAGGCCGCCAAACCGCGAAGCTCCGGAATAATATCGAGGCAAAGGTGCCCAGCGACGATCGCCTCCATGTAGGCTCTTTTACCCGGCGATCAAACGGATCCCACAGGTGTGCGGAGCACCGCGTCGACCACGCGCTTCTGATCTTCGCTCAACTCGACGAGAGGGAGACGGACCGACTCGCACCGAAAGCCGTATTTGCTCGTCGCGTATTTCACCGGTGTCGGGCTGGGCGCTGAGAACAGCGCGCGAAATGCGGGCGCGATTCGGTGGTGGATCGAGCGAGCCCGGATCGGATCGGAAGGAAACGCTGCGACCATATCGGCGATCTGCTTGCCGAGCACATGCGCGGCGACGCTCACGACGCCGTGGCCGCCCAGGCTCAATATCGGCAGGGTCAGCAAGTCATCGCCCGAGTACACCCGGAAGCCCTCCGGCGCCTGGCCGCATACCTCGGAGATCTGAGCTATATTGCCGCTTGCCTCTTTTACCGCGACGATGTTCGGAACCGTATCGATCAGCCGCATGAGACTAGAAGTCTCCAGATTGATTGCGCTTCTCGGCTGTATATTGTACAAAAGCACCGGGAGCGAGGTCTCTCGCGCCACGGCTGTGAAATGCGCGATCAGCCCCTCCTGACCCGGTCGGCTGTAATAGGGATTCACCAGCATGATGCCGTGCGCCCCAGCCCGCTCCGCCTTTCTGGCCAAGTGGATCGATTCGCGCGTGTCGTAGGTGCCTGCGCCAAAGATTACGGCAGCGCGGTTTCCGACGGCCTCCAGAGTCGTTTTCAGGAGCAAGAGCTTTTCGTCTTCGGAGAGCGTCGGAGACTCGCCCGTCGTGCCGCTCACCACGAGCCCGTCGTTCGCCTGATCGGTCACGAGCCACTCGGCAAGCCGTCCTGCCTCATCGTAGTTCACGCTTCCATCTTCGTGGAACGGCGTAAGCATCGCGGTAAGCAGTCTGCCCCAATCTCGAGGTCCTTCAAAGGCTCCCATCGGCCCTCACATGGTACCGCCTATTGAGTCTGGGGGCCCGGCGGTAAACTATGCGCCGTTCCCGGCGGCCATCGACCCCATGGATCAGTCCCACATCCGCAACTTCTGCATCATCGCGCACATCGATCATGGCAAGTCCACGCTCGCGGACCGGCTGATCGAGCGCTGTGGCGCTGTGCGAGGTGCAGCCCAAGAGCAGATGTTGGACACCATGGACATCGAGCGCGAGAGGGGCATTACGATCAAGATGGCGGCTGTCCGCCTGAGTTACAAAGCGGCCGATGGCCAGGTCTATGAGCTGAATCTGATCGACACGCCGGGCCATGTCGACTTCACATATGAAGTTTCGCGTGCGCTGGCAGCTTGCGAAGGCGCGCTGCTGGTGGTCGATGCGAGCCAGGGAGTCGAAGCCCAGACGATCGCAAACGCCGGCATGGCGATGAATCAGAACCTCGAAATCGTGCCGGTGATCAACAAAATCGACCTGCCTCACGCCGACGTCGAGCGAGCCCGGGAGGAGATCGAAAGCGCCGTGGCGATCGACGCGTCTGACGCAATTGCCTGCTCCGCCAAATCCGGCTTAGGGATCGACGAAATTCTCGAGGCGATCGTCGCTCGAATTCCTCCGCCGGCCGGCGCTCTCGACGCTCCGCTTCGAGCGCTGATCTACGACTCTCACTTCGACACATACCAAGGCGCCGTCGCCTATGTGCGCGTCAAGGACGGCGCGGTCAAGAAGGGCGACCGCATCACAATGATGTCGACCGGGTCGAGCTTCGACGTGGATTCCACCGGTCACTTCTCCCCCGCCCTGCAAGTGAACGACGGACTCGAGGCTGGAGAGGTCGGGTTCATTACCGCGGCGATGAAGTCGATAGGGGACGCGCAAGTCGGCGATACGATCACGCTCGCCACTCGGGCGGCCTCCTCGCCGCTGCCGGGCTATCGGAAAGCCCTCAGCATGGTGTTTTGTGGGCTGTACCCAAGCGATGGCGACCAATACGAGGAGTTGAGAGACGCCATCGACAAGCTGCGGCTCAACGACGCCGCCCTGCACTTCGAGCCCGAGACATCCGCGGCGCTCGGGTTTGGATTTCGCTGCGGGTTCCTCGGTCTGCTCCACATGGAAATCGCCCGCGAGCGGCTCGAGCGCGAATTTAGCCTGGACCTGATTCTCACCGCACCCAGCGTGGACTACAAGGTCACGCTCAAAAACAACCAGGTCCTAGACATCGAAAACCCGGCGAACTGGCCGGACACGAACGACATTCTCACGGTCGAGGAGCCGATTGTGAACGCCACGATCATGGTGCCGCAAGAGTACGTCGGCGCGGTGATGACGCTCTGCCAGGAGCGTCGGGGCGTTTACCGAAAGACGGAATATCCGACCCCTCAGCGAGTCATCCTCTACTACACGCTCCCGCTCGGCGAGATTCTGCTCGACTTCTTCGACAAGCTGAAATCGGCGACGCGAGGCTACGCTTCGTTCGACTACGACCTGTCCGGCTATCTCGCGGCCGGGCTCGTCAAAGTGGACATTCTGCTGAACGGCGATGCGGTGGACGCGCTGTCGTTCATCGTGCACAAGGACTTTGCCTATGCTCGCGGCAAGGCGATGGTCGAGCGTCTGAGGCAAGTGGTGCCCAGGCAGCAGTACGAGGTGCGAGTGCAGGCCGCGATCGGGGCAAAAGTTATCGCGGCGGATACGATCAAGCCCTACCGGAAGAACGTCATCGCCAAGTGCTACGGCGGCGACATCACGCGTAAGCGTAAGCTTCTCGAGAAGCAAAAAGAGGGCAAGAAGCGCATGAAGCAGATCGGCAGCATCGAGCTTCCCCAAGAAGCGTTTCTCAGTGTGCTCAAGGTTGCCGACTAGGTCTCGCGGCCCGTCCGCCCTCTTCATGCCCGCAGACTTGCCGAGAATCCCTTTTGGCGCCTTGCTCGGCCCCGGGGCCGATCTACAGGGCGTCGTTTGTCGTATGGGCGACGCTGCCCACTCATAGATTTTCCGGCCCGCACACGCCGCCCGCCTATTCGTCCCAGCGAATTTGCGCTCGGCGTAGCGGGTAGGATATGTCAGTCGCAGCCAGGCAAGAGGAGGTTCCAAATGCGCAACTGCTCACTATTCGTGAGTGCAGCTTTAGCTCTGCTCGTATTCGCCGCACCGGCGTCTGCGCGCGGAAAAAAGCAAACGGTAACTCAGATCGAGACTCATAATGAGGTCTTACCGATCCCGAAAGGGGCTCGATTCGAGTTCAGCCGATCGGTCCGACCAGGCCGATTGGTAAAAGCCCGAGAGGGCAAAGCCGGTTCGGTCATCCGGACATGGCGGATCACCTACAAGGATGAGCAGGTGGTCTCGAAAGAACTCCTCAAGGAAGAGAAAGTCGACCCAAAGCCAACGCTGTTCTTAATGAGCAGGGCTGGGTTTGAGACGAGCCGTGGCGCATTTATGCGCTCGAAGGTCCTGTCTATGCGGGCCACCGCGTACGACCCGAGTCCGGCCACCATCGGCCGAGGGGCTACGGGACGCGCCGCAAACGGCATGCGCGCGGCGTACGGCATCGTCGCCGTAGATCCGAGGGTAATTCCCCTGGGCTCGCTGGTTTACGTCGAAGGATACGGCTTTGCGATAGCTGCCGATACGGGGGGAGCGATCAAGGGCAATCGTATCGATCTTTGCTACAACTCGAGACACGAGGCGTGCTGCTATGGCTCGCATCGGGTCCGCGTCCATATATTAAAGCCACGTTGATTCTTTACGACCCAGGCGCGCTGAAGTCGTTCCTGGGAAGACACGGCATTTCAGCCGCCAAGGGCCTCGGGCAGCACTTTCTCTGCTCGGGGCCTATTGTCGCCAAGATCGTGGAATCGCTCTCCGACATGCGCGGCGTCCTTGAAATCGGACCCGGGCCGGGTGTTCTCACGGGCCCGATTTCCGAATCGTGCGACAAGATGATCGCCCTCGAGCTCGACTCCAGAATGGAGGAAGCACTCAAGGATTCCGCTCCCAAGGCTACGGTATTGCGGGTTGACGCGCTCGAGACCGACCTCGGCGCGATTCTCGCCGAGCTTCCCGAGCCGCGCGGCGTGGTTTCGAACTTGCCGTACTACATCACGGGCCCTCTTCTTACGAGAATCGCCGAATGCCGAAGCTTGTTCTCCAAGGCCGTGCTGATGATGCAGAAGGAAGTTGCCCAGCGCGTGATGGCGCCTGCCGGCAACAGAAATCGGGGCTCGCTATCGGTGTTCCTTCAGTCTCAATTCGATATCGCGACGATCGCACAGGCCCCGGCTGGGGCGTTCATGCCCGCACCCAAAGTCGACAGTTCAGTGCTTGCGTTCACTCCGGCCGACAACGCTTCCTGTGTCGGCGAGGGGCTGTTCCGGTTGGCGCGTTTCGGCTTCACTCAACCCAGAAAGACGCTGGCAAACAACCTGATCGCTGGCTTGCATAAGCAGCGCGAAGAAGTCGAGACGGCGTTGCAATCCGCGAGTATTCCCGTCGCAGCCAGGGCGCAGGACGTGGAGCTCGAAAAGTGGTGCGAGCTGCTGGGACTATTCAGTTAGTCTTAGCTCTAGTACAAATACTTCTACTCTCTGCCACTCGCCGCCGGCCGCTCGACTTCGATCTTCGAGGTGATGAACGCGGCGGCGACCACTACGGCGACGAATGCCGCAAATCCCTGCATCGGAGGAAGTTCAGTTCGTAGCTGGTTCGCGTAGGGCATCGCTATGAGCCAGCAGAGGCCGATGGCAAGCACACGCCGCAGGTTGAACGGGTTGATATGCACGAATCTACCCACGGCCCCGCGCCCGAAGTGGTTGCACTTCTGGGTCAGAATTGCTACCGATGAATGCGAGAGCTTCCGCTATGAAGGCTCACGCTCTATCGCTGGGATTCGACTCGGTGGGAGTTTGCGCGGCGACCGAGCCTCCGCATTACGCAGCGTACGAGCGCTGGATACGCGCGGGCGGCCACTCCACGATGGAGTACCTGGCCAGGCACCTGCCGCAAAAGAGGCGCCCCGACGAGCTTCTTCCCGGCGCGAAGTCGGTGATCGCCGTCACCCTGGGATACAACCGACCAAACCCGAGGATCCCCGGCCGACCGCGGATTGCTCGCTATGCCCTCGGCCGCGATTACCACAAGGTCATGCGCGGCAAGCTGCGGAAACTTGGACGATGGCTCGACGAACTCCACCCCGAATCGCGCAGCCGCGCGTGCGTCGACAGCGCGCCGATCTTGGAGCGCGACTTTGCGCAGCTTGCCGGCCTCGGCTGGTACGGCAAGAACACGATGCTCATCGATTCGAAGCGAGGAAGCTGGTTTTTCATCGGACTGCTGCTCACTACCGCCGAGTTGGAGATCGATCAACCCGCGACCGGAGGTTGCGGCACATGCATGCGCTGCGTGGAAGCATGCCCGACGGGCGCGATCGCTTTTCGAGACGACCGCTGGCAAGTCATCGCTGACCAATGCATAAGCTATCTGACCATCGAGCATCGTGGCGAGATCGACGCCTCCCTGCAGCCCAAGATCGGTGAGTGGACCTTCGGCTGCGACGTCTGTCAGGAAGTTTGTCCGTTCAATCAGCCGCGCGAGTCCCAGCCCATGAGAGGCAGAGTAACTGCTGTGCCGGACTTCATCACGTCGCGCGAATGGCCCGATCTCCAGGCGCTGGCGCAAATCGAACCCGACCGGTGGGATCGATTAACCGCAGGCTCCGCCGTTCGAAGAGCACCGCTCGGGCAGCTCCGTCGGAATGCCGCGATCAATCTGCGAAACTCGTCCCAAAGCTAAACGGCTGCCGGTGCACGGCCCCTTCGGTCACGATCGCCGAGATCAGATTCCCTGGGGTGACATCGAACGCGGGATTGAATACTGGGCACCCCTCTGGCCCGACCGGGTGGCCGTCAACCGTAGCAAGTTCGGAGCCGTCACGCTCCTCGATCGGGATCGATTCCCCGCTGGGCATCTGGGCGTCCAGCGTCGACGACGGCGCAGCGACGTAGAACGGCACGCCGTGATATCGCGCGAGCACCGCGAGAGAATAGGTGCCGATTTTGTTCGCCGTATCCCCGTTGGACGCGATCCGGTCCGCGCCGACGATCACGCAGTTCACTTGTCCGCTCCTCATCA
Organism: Fimbriimonadaceae bacterium; assembly: GCA_025934835.1. GTDB lineage: Bacteria > Armatimonadota > Fimbriimonadia > Fimbriimonadales > Fimbriimonadaceae > Fimbriimonas. The sequence goes on along the minus strand of JAICWL010000085.1, from coordinate 6,792 downwards.
GTGAGGCCGCGGCCGAGTCCGCTATGCTGTGAAATGGAATTCCTTCCTTCATCAGTTCGAACGCCGTGAGCCTGAGGCCCTGCTGGCGCGGGCGCGTCTCGCAGCTCCAAACATGGATGCGCTTCCCTTGCTTATGAGCCGTCCGGATGATCCCTAGCGCGGTTCCATGCCCCGCGGTTGCCAGCGATCCGGTATTACAGATCGTCATCACATTCGACCCCGGCTCGATCAGCTCCGCGCCGAGCTTGCCCATGGCCTCGTTCATCGCGATGTCCTCGCGTTCGATCGCCTCGGCTTCAGCCAGCACGCTCTCGAACCGCCAATCCCCCAGGCTTCGGATTCGCTCGACGGCCCACTCCAAGTTGACTGCCGTTGGTCTTGCGGCAACAAGCCTATCCGCCACTTCATCGATCGGGTGACCTGCCAGCGCGCCCAACGCCATGCCATAGGCGGCGGCGACCCCTATCGCTGGTGCCCCTCGCACCGCCATACCCCGGATCGCATCGGCGACCTGCGCGTAGCTGCGCAGCTCCAAGTACTCCTCCGCCTGCGGGAGGGACCGCTGGTCCAGCATCGAAAGCCGGTCGCCCTGCCACGCCATTGGGCGAATCGCCATGGCGGCAGAGTACCAGTCGACCTAGAAAAAGTCCAAGCAGGTCGCGGGCATCGCCGGCATCAGCTTCTCCGCTGCGCTCAGCGCCCGATCTTCTTTCACCACCACGAATCCGTTCGCCGCAAGGTCGCGCCAGCTTGGCTCACCGAGCAGCGCCTGAGCGAGTTGGCGGACGTCGGTCGTGAGATCGGCATTCTTGGCTGGTTGCACATCGACCCCGGAAGGCGAAAAGCCCACGTGCCAGGGACCGCAATTCTCGGGTATCAAATCGTCCACGACTTCGAGGTCGAAGGCCCCGGTTTCCTGGGTCTTCAACTGGCGCAGGGCCGCCGGCACGTCGGTCACGCGATACATAATCGGCCTCTGCAACTCGATCGAAACGCCCTGATCCATGAAACGCGTGACGAACGGGCTGTCGCTGAGCTCATACCAGGAAAGCTCGGTCTTGTTGATCGCCAGCCCGGCGAGCACGACCATGAGCGCCTCGTACCCGCGCAAAGAGGACCACACGACCTCCGTGACGTGCTGCGGCTCCCAGAAGTCGACTCGGTGTCGTACGGCCGCATAGGCTTCGATCGGATCTCCGACCGCGTAAATAGCCAATGGATGGTGCTCGTTCAACACACGATTCCAGAACAGCTCGGTACGCACATTTAGGCCAGAGTGCTTGCGGGCGTACGCCTTGTAGCACGGGACCAGCAACTTCCAGTCGGCGGGCGTCAGAAGCCGCGTCCCCAAGTCGCTCTTCACCTTGGGAAGCCGATGGCTCGGGCACGTAATCCGCAGCCTCTTCCCTACTGTCTCGAAGCCCGACCGGCGATAGAACGGCTCCCGAAATGCGTACAGCGACGAAAGCGGCGTCCCTTCGTCTCGAAGGCGCTGGACGGACCAGTCCATCATCTTGCGGCCGATACCGAGCCTTCGCTTGTGCGGCAGCACGGCGACGCTGGCGATTCCGCCGCATTTCAGGATCGCTTCCCCGCGAGAAGCGGTCATGTCCAGGACGTTGTATATGCCGCAGATCTCGCCAGCCACTTCGCACACGAATGGTCGGGAATATCTAAAGTCCCGAGCCTCACGCTCGATGGGCAGCCCGTCGTTGTATGTGATCGATCTGACCGCGTAATACCCGTCCTCGTCGCGAGGTTCATACGGCCTGGTCGTCAACCGGTCCATTTCGATAGGTTACTTGAGCACACGAGCAACCAGTAGGGTAAATACCATCCCGTGAACTTAGAGCTGCTGAAGGAACTCGTCGAGGCGCCGGGCGTTTCGGGTCAGGAAGACCAGATACGCACGATCGTTCGCCGTGAGTTGAGCAAGTCGACGACGATTACCTCCGATTCGATGGGTAATGTCATCTGCCTCAAGAAGGGCAAAGGCAAAGGCGACCGCAAGAAGCTGATGATCGCCGCGCACACCGACGAGATCGGCTTCATCGTCAAGCATATCGACGACAAAGGTTTTCTTCGGCTGCAGCATCTCGGCGGCTGGGATCCGCGCCAAATGTGCAGCCAGCGTGTGTTGGTACATGCCAAAAAGGGCCCGCTCCACGGCGTTCTCGGCTACTCGACGAAGCCGGCCCACCTGCTGACGGAGGCGGAGAAGAACGAGGGGCCGAAGATGGCCAACTTCTTCGTGGATGTCGGTCTTACGGGCGAAGAGGCCAAGGCTCAAATCCATCTGGGCGACCAGGTGACTATGGATCGACAGCTCATCCGCACCGGCAGCCATCTTACGAGCAAGGCGATGGACGACCGAGTGGCAGTCTTCGTCATGATCGAGGCCATCAAAGCGACCAAATCGCACGAAGTGGATGTCTACGCCGTGGCTACCAGCCAGGAGGAGATCGGTCTTCGTGGCGCCGCATCCGCGGGTTGGTCGATTCAGCCGGACGTTGTCGTTGCCATCGACATAACGCTGGCAAACGACATTCCGGGAATCCCCGACCAAGACCAGATCACCCGCCTCGGCGACGGCGCCGCGATCAAGATAATGGATAGCTCTCTGATCTGCAATCCCAAGATCGTCGCGCATTTCCGGCGTCTCGCAGAGAAGAACAAAATCAAGCACCAGATGGAGATCCTCTCGCTGGGCGGCACGGACGCCGGCGGGATTCAGCGGCTCCATGGAGGCATCCCGGCCTTCACGCTGTCGATCCCCACGCGATACGTGCACACCGTCAACGAGACGGTCGACGCCGGCGATGTCCAAGCGTGTATCGATCTGATGGCCCGCTACATCGAAGATGCCCACACGGGCGAGTACGAGCTTTAACCGAGCCTGCAACTGCCTCGGTGTATCCTAGTGCCCGATGCGGGGAACGCTGCTGAATACGGCTACGGTCGCGTGCGGCGCGCTGCTCGGAGTTGCCGTCGGCCGCGGCGTTCCAGTCGCTTACGATCAGATCGCGGTCAGCGGCATCGGCCTCGTCGTTATCGGATTGGGCGTCAAGCTGTTCTTGCAGTCCAAGAATGTCCTGGTCGTCGCTGCCGCGATCGCTGCCGGTGGCGTAATCGGGCTCGCGCTGGGCCTCTCACGCGGACTCGAAGCGCTGGGAACCGGCCTCCAATCAGCGTTCGGCGGCTCGGGCCGCTTCTCCGAAGCCGTCATCACGCCCACGCTGCTATTCTGCATTGGCCCCATGACCCTGATCGGCTGCCTGGAAGATGGCCTCGAGCGAAAAATCGACCTGCTCGCCGTGAAGTCGACCATAGACGGCTTCAGTGCTTTCTTCCTGGCTGCCACCCTCGGCGCGGGTGTGCTCCTGTCTGCCGTGCTGCTTCTTCTCATCCAGGGTGCGCTCACACTGGGCGCAAAGTCGATCCGTCCGCTTGCCTCCGATGAGGCGCTCCTCGGTGAAGTGTCCGGCGCGGGCGGCATACTGCTGCTCGCCATTGGGCTCGGCCTCTTGGAGCTGAAGAAGCTTCCGGTAGCCGATTACCTGCCGGCGCTGATCCTGGCGCCGCTCTTCGTAGCCGCGTCTAGAAAGCTGCCCGCAAGGAGGGCCCGGTGCGGCTGACACGAAGAGGCGCGGTGGCCATCGTTTTGGCTGCGTTCGCATCGGTGGCGTGGGCCCAGGAGGTGCCCGACTGGATGGCCGGCATGCCCGGTGGGCTCAGATACATGCTGCTCGGCATCGCCGCGTGGCAGTGGATCGGCCTTGCCGCGGTTTGCGCCGCTGCGTTCGTTTCGTCGATGGTCGCTCGATGGATCGCTGTCAGGGTCATGCGCGCTCGCGACCGAATGGCGCCGAGCCCGTTGCTCGAACCGACCCGTTCTGCCCTGCGCCGGGCAGCCGGAATCTTGGGAGGCGTGCTTATCGTCTACCCGCTTCTCCCGGAGTTGGCCCTTCGGCCGAGGCCGGAGAAATTGCTGCTCGTGGTCTTGGAGGCGTTGACGATCGGGGCGGCCGTCATGCTCGCATACGCGCTCTGGGATGTCGTCTGCGACACCATCGAGACCCGTACCCAGGGCTATTCCACCCGCGCCGAGCGGCTGCTTGTTCCGATGACCCGCAAGTTCATGCGGTTCATGATCTTGGTCGGCGGCCTGCTGATCGCCTTGGGCGCCGTATTCCAGGTCAACATCGCCGGGCTGATCGCCGGACTGGGCATCGGTGGGCTCGTGATAGCGCTCGCCGCGAAAGACTCCGTGGAGAACGTGTTCGGATCGCTCACGCTTCTCTTCGACATGCCCTTCGCGATCGGCGACTGGGTGAAAATCGACAAGATCGAGGGAGTCGTGGAGGAGGTCAACCTTCGCTCAACCCGGATCCGAACCTTCGAAGACACGGTCATCAATCTGCCGAACGCGAACCTGATCCGGGCTTCGGTCGAGAACTTCGGCCTCCGGCGGATGAGACGCCAGAAGTTCTATCTCCGGCTCAGCTACGACAACGACGCGGACAAGATCTCCGCATTGGCCCAGGCCATCCGCGACTACCTAGCAGCCCAGGACAACGTCGTCACCGACAAGTCCATTGTGGAGCTTGCGGACTTGGACGAAACCTCGATGGCCATGCTGGTCCAATGCCACTTCCTCGCCGATTCGCTCGCCGAGGAGATGTCGATGCGGGCGGCCCTCATGGAGCAAATCCTCAGACTCCGCAAGCAGCTAAAGTTCGATTTCGTCGCAGCTCCGAGGCCCAAAGGTTGACCGTTCCGAACTTATGAGACCAAGATTAGCTACCGATGAATCCAATTCCCCGGTTTTGGGCCGGCCTCCTGCTTGGCTGCCTCGCAACGGTCTGCTGCGCGCAGCTCACATTAGACAAGATGCCTAGATACGACAGATACTCCCGCCTTCGAAGCCAAATCTCCGGCTCGGTAGTGCGCGGCTCGTTGAATGTGACCTGGGCGCCGGACGGGAAGAGCTTCACCTACAACCGGGACGGCAAAGATTGGCGCTATACGCTCAGCACCGGCAAGGCCGAGCAAACCGACAAGCCGGAGCCGCCTCGGCAACCCGACAGACGCCGACGGCGCGGGCCCGATCGAGGCCGCCAATTCGACACGGCCGCCTCGCACGACGGCAAGCTCGAAGCCGTCTCGAAGGACCGAAATGTCGTCATCCAAAGCCGCGGGGGCGCCTCGAGCGCTCAAGTCACGACCGATGGAAGCGCCGAAAGCCGGATCAAATATGGAATCGCGAGCTGGGTGTACGGCGAAGAGCTGGGAGTCCGCGACGCGATGTGGTGGTCGCCGGACGACAAGAAGCTGGCGTTCTATAAGTTCGACGAGAAGGACGTAAAGGACTACTTCATTGCCTACGACCAGACGAAGATTCAGGACACTCTGAACCAGGAGCCTTATCCAAAAGCCGGTGCCCCAAACCCCAAAGCGAGCTTGATGATTTACGACTTGGCGTCTCGCACTACCGTCACCGTGGACAGCGACTTCGACAGCGGCTTCGGCCCGGGGCTCGGCGAATATGTCTATGGCGTTCGCTGGAGCGATGACGGCAAGAATCTGTACTACAACCGAACGAACAGAAAACAGAAAATCATGGAGTGGTGCGCGGCCGACCCCGCCACCGGCAAGTCTCGCATGATCATTCGGGAATCGCAGCCGCAAAGCTGGGCCGAGAACTCACCGGCGATTCGTTGGCTCAAAGGCAACGACAAGCTTATATGGTCAAGCGAGCGGAACGGATTCAAGAACCTTTATCTGTACGATGCGAACGGCAGGGAGATCAACCCGATCACCCAGGGCCAATTCGACGTCGATTCCGTTCAAGAAGTCGACGAGAAGGGCAAGTGGGTGTACTACACGGCGAGGGATGGCGCGAACCCCTACCTTGTCCAGCTTCATCGCGCCAAGCTCGACGGATCCAAAGATGAGCGCCTGACCGACCCCTCGCTGAGCCACACGGTTACCATTGCCCCCGATTTCAAGCACTTCGTGGATGTTCAGGAAAAGGCCGACATTCCCCCGACCACGGTGTTGCGCGCGGCAAGTGGCAAGCAGCTCGCTGTCCTCGCCGAGAGCAACCTCGACAAGTTCAACGCACTCGGCCTGCGCAAGACCGAGCGGTTCACCTACACGGCGGCGGACGGCAAGACCACGCTGTACGGATCGATCCAATTCCCGTCCGACTTCGACCCTTCCAAGAAGTATCCGCTGATCGTAGGGGTTTACGCCGGGCCGCAATCAGGCGGGGGCCCGGAGCGTTTCTCGACTCCCGATCCGATCACCGAGATGGGATTCCTGGTTGCGAACTTTGAAGGACGAGGCACGAACGGACGCGGCAAGGTATTTCGCGACGCGCTGTACCAAAAGCTCGGGATCGTCGAGATCGACGACCAGGCGGCGGGTGTGAAATATCTGCGCGAGCGGCCCTACGTCGATGGAAAGCGCGTGGGCATCCAGGGAACCTCGTATGGAGGCTACTCGACCGTCATGTGCCTCCTGCGATATCCGGACGTGTTCCAAGTCGGCTGCGCGAACTCCTCGGTGACCGATTGGCACAACTACGACTCCGTCTATACGGAGAGGTACGAAGGGCTGCCCGACGAGGGCGAGAACAAGGCGGGGTACGACGCCGGCTCAGCCATGACATACGCCGGCAACCTGGCCGGTCGGCTGATGCTGTACTTCGGAACCGCGGACAACAACGTCCATCCATCGAACACGATGCAGCTCGTCCAGGCTCTGAACCAAGCCGGCAAGAGATTCGAC
>JAICWL010000190.1 GCA_025934835.1 Fimbriimonadaceae bacterium | reverse complement strand
TCGTGATCGTCGTCGAGTCGCACTCGGCTTTGTCGGCAAGGATCGCGTAGCCGCTGGCAAGATCGCCGACCGCGAGGACATCATCGTCGCTATACGGCCACCGATCGTTTATCAGGGCTTCGAGAATCGGCGCGACGCGCGCCGTCGGGACACTCCCCGGTTTCACGGCTCAGCCCTCTTCTTGCGCCGGTACTCGGCGTTCGCCTTGCGGCAGCGAGCGCAGCGACAGTGGTGGTTTGTGTAGCCGCCGAGCGTTCCGTGCGGGACAAGCCTCGGGTCAGCAAGAGCTGAATGACCAAACTGCTCGCCGCCGAAAGAGACAACCCCATCCTCGTCGACTTGAAGCAGGTCGCCGACCTCGCGAAGCTCGCCCCCAGCATGCCAAGGGGCGTTGAGGCTGATCTCTCCCGGCTGGCGTTCGATGAAGTACGTGTCGTCTTTCTGTTGCTCGCGGATGAGCAACTCCAGCTCCTGCTCGGGGGTCATTCCCATCCTTTCGAGCGTGCGGCGGCTAGGCGGCTTCGCCGCAAGGGTTGCGACCGACATCTGTTGTGCCTCCTGGTGCGGGTGGCTTGGATCTAGTCCGTGATTGGACTAGAAGTAACTTCTACTAAGACCTATGGGTCAGTTCTATCACCATTTTGGGTGATTACTCCGACTAGTCTGGCCGGTTAAGACCGACTCCGGCTGCGCCTCACGCCAGAACGTCGCAAACTGGGCTGGCGTCATTACAACCACGTACCGACCGCCCCGGCGGCGGCAGAACATCGCCCCAAACGTCGCCTTCGCGTTCTCCTGCTGTCGCTCGAGCTCAGGGAGCTTCTCCCTAACCGCTCGGTCTAGGGATGCGTAGTTCGCCACCTGGATGCAGGTCGCGGGCAGGCCGTGAATGTCGCCGACATCGTCCTTGCGGCCGGCGCCAAGCGCGCGTCTCGCGGACGCGATTCCAAGCAGATCGCGGAGAATGCCCTGGACTTCACGCTCAGCGTTATCTCCTCTTCTCTTGGCGGGGTTAGCCATCGAGGCGAACTCCAAGCGGGATGGGCGTGCGCTCAGGCGTAGAAGATCTCCCACGCCTTCACGACGTTCGGGTCACGCGACGAAGCCGCGTACCACCAGGTGTCAGCACCCTTTCCGGCCCATCCTTCTTCCCACGAGTACCCCGGCCGGATGAATACCTCGCGGACACGCAAGTCCTGGTAGGAAACGCCCTCGCGGGCCGGGACGGTTGGGATGCCGCGCCCGATGAAGAACAGCCGCCTGACGCGTGTCGGGTTGTCGGCGTAGTCCGTCGAGAGCCAGCAGCGGTCGCCGCCTTCGCTCCACAGGCCGCCTTCGGGGATGACCGCCCTAAGCGTTTCGCGTTCGCTCATCCGATCCTCCCGGTGAACCGCTCGAGGACAGTGACGAGGAGCTTCCCGATCGCAACCCCGCCCCTAGCGGGATCGAAGGGCGTGTCGGGCTGCTGGAGCTCGATGCCTTCGGCCTCGGAGAGCAACTCGTCCCAGT
>JAICWL010000048.1 GCA_025934835.1 Fimbriimonadaceae bacterium | reverse complement strand
CGCGCCCGGAGAGTCAGCTGTCGGCTATGAGCTCTCCATCGGTAATCCTCAAGACGAATCTGGGCGACATCACCGTCAGGCTGTTCTCGGACATCGCGCCCAAGCATTCGGAGAGCTTCGTCAAGTTGGCCAAAGACGGCTACTACGACGGGACGGCATTCCACCGGGTGATCCCAGGGTTTATGATTCAAGGCGGCGACCCCAACACAAAGCTGCCCGACCGAGCGATGCACGGGACCGGGGGGCCGGGGTACAAAATCCCCGCCGAGTTCAGCTCGAAGCCTCATACGCGCGGCATTCTGAGCGCAGCACGCTCGAGCGATCCAAACTCCGCGGGCAGCCAGTTCTTCATCATGGTCGCGCCCGCTCCCCATCTCGACAACCAGTATTCGGTTTTTGGCGAGGTGACCGACGGGATGGACGTGGTCGACAAGATCGTTTCACTCAAGCGGGACTCGCGCGATAATCCTCTTCCCGAGAATCCTGCGATCATCGAGAAAGCTGTCGTGGTGGACTCGAGCGAATAGCCGCCCGGTATATTCATCGATCGAATGAAGATAGCGGTTCTGGGGGCCGGAAGCTGGGGAACCTCGCTCGCGATTTTGCTCGCCCGGAACGGTCACGACGTCCACCTCTTCGGCCGCGACGAGGATGACCTCGCCGGAATGGCGGCGCGGCGCGAGAATCTGCACTACCTGCCGGGTTTCGCGATCCCGGAGGGCGTGAGCTTCGAAAGGTTCGGCAGCGAGCAGGTCACGGGAGACATATTTGTTCTCGCCGTCCCTTCCGGCGCGGTACGCGAGGTCTGCAGCAACCTTGCCAACGCGGATGCCACGTTCGTCATAGCAAGCAAGGGTCTCGAGGCGCCCACAGGCTTCATGCTGCACCAAGTGGTGCTGGACGTGTGGCCTAATGCGACGGTTGGCGTGCTCAGCGGGCCCAATCTGGCTATCGAGATTGCTCGGGGAATCCCCACGGTCGCCGTCGCGGCTTTCGATGTGATTTCGAATGCGGAAAGGGTCCAGTCGGTGTTCGGCTGCGGAACGTTTCGGGTCTCGGTGGGCGATGACGTAATCGGCGTGGAGCTTGCCGGGGCGCTCAAGAACGTGTTGGCAATCGGCGCGGGGATGTCGGACGGTCTTGGCTTCGGGGACAACACGAAGGGGGCATTTCTCTCGCGGGGCCTGCTGGAGATGAGCCGGCTCGGATTGGCGATGGGCGCCAAATTGGAAACGTTCTTGGGGCCGGCGGGGGTCGGCGACCTTTTCGCAACTGCGGCGAGCACCCTCTCGAGGAACTACCGGTTGGGCCGAGCTCTGGGGGAAGGGAGCAGCTTGGGTGAAGCGCTGACATCGGTCGGGCAAGTCGCAGAAGGCGTGCCGACGAGCGAGGCCGCCACCGTGCTGGCTCGTCGGCTGCAGGTTCAGACGCCAGTTTTCGCCGCCGTCGAATCGGTTATCCTGGGGCGCATCGAGCCGCGGGCGGCTGTCGCGCATCTCATGGAGCGGAGCGTCCGGATGGAGCATTTTCTGGGCGGAGGGTAGCGCAACAAACAGCGTCGCGCGTGCAATTTGGCTTCCGCTCGTGCAAAATGAATCCTATGGTCCCGAATCTTCCGGATATGTTGCAGAAGTTCATCGACCAAGGGGAAAAGGCCTACGCGATCATCACCGCGTGGATTCTCGGCCCTTTGTGTTTTACGGTGTTCGGCTTCTATTTCGGAACGATCGCAGCCGACCCAACGCATGTCGGGGACCTCAGGGAGCCGCTGATCGTGGACGGGCTGTATTATGCCCTCGGCGGCCTCGCAATTGGGATAGCGGTCGCGGTGTTCGTCACGCTGTGGTATCCGAGGCAAGTGGACTCGGAGCCCGAGTCTCTTCATCAGCGTCCGAGCGAAGTGTACGACTCGATGGACGTGTCCGTCGAGCCGGATCCTGGCAACTAGCCTCCGGGGGACTTTGGGTAAGTCCTTCCCTTCCATTTCACGCGGCCAGTCGCATGCCAATAGGTGGAACGCAGCACCGTCACCGACGCGATCGACAGAACCGCGGGCATGAGCAGCGCAGGCCAAATGGCCGTGCGCACGACTAAGGCGCTCATGAGGCCGCTCCAAGCGAACAGCCCAAGGCACCAGCCCCACGCATGCCCAGCGAGCAGCCAGCCCCAGCCTACGGCCAGGAAGAAAGCCGCGAGCCCGATCGAGCCGAAAATGGTTCCTGCGACCTCGTAGGAGTTCTTCGACATACCGTCGAGCGTCTCACGCCAGGTGTCGTACATTCTCACCGACAGCACCTTCGAAAGGTTGACGACTTCGACGGCCTCGCCCCGCTTGGCCATCAATCGACCGATCATTACGTCTTCCATGATCTGCGCACGCACGGCCCGGTGCGGCCAGTGAGCTTCGTAAGCTTCGCGGCTCCAGAGCTGAACTTGGCCGTTCATAAACATGTTGTGGCCGAGGCGCGTTCTCGAGACGACGCCGAACGGATTCGTTGCGAGGAGCACCCAACCGACCCACGCGAGGAATAATGGCTCGATGCCTTTGCCCGAGCGTATACGCGGGAATCCGGTGAAGACGCTGTAGCTCGCCGACTCGTTTTGGATCAGCCAGCTCATCGCCTCCAGGAAATCGGGAGCCGGTCGAACATCCGCATCCAAAAAGAGCAGCCAGTCGGCCCTGGTTTCAAGGATCGCGGCGGCGGCAAGCTCGTGGCATGCCCGGTTCTTGCCGACCCACCCCTCAGGCAGCGGCTTGCCCGGACGGAGTACGCGCGCGCCAAGTTCGGCGGCGACTTCGGCAGTTCGATCCGTGGACTCGTCGTCGTAGACCAGGATGCGCAGATTGGGATTCGGACCGGCTAGCAGGGGAAGCAGGTCGGCCAGGTTGGATTCCTCATTCCTGGCGGGAATCAGGGCGCAGATCTCCGGACCTCCGGAGGCTCTTCGGGGTCGCCGCATCAATAGCAAGTTGAGCGTCGCGATGAGGGCGAACAGGCCGTACAGGGCAATGAAGAGCCAAGCCACCGGGCCGAAAGTGTACGCTTGGCCGCAGCGCCCTAGGCTGCTTGCGGCAGGAATTCGCGCAAGATGACCTCGGAATTACCCGTAAAGTCGAGGAATTCTATTCCGACGCCATTGCGCTGCTCGTCGGTATGGGCCACCACGCCGAGCGCCTTGACCTTCTGGCCGCTGGGGAGCGTGGCTTGAAACTCGACGAGGCTGCCTGCGAGAACCTGAGGCTGAACGAGCACCCAGGCGCCTCCGTAACTGATATCAACCGTGGAGCCCTGATACAAGCTGATAACCGCCTCGCCGGTGCGATCGGTGACCGCACGGAGCGCGACAGGCACGCTCGCGACGAACCGCGGGTAGCGGCGTCGATTGACGTCCTCCCACTTAACAAGCCGAAGCTCGATAAGAAGCTGGTCGCCTTTGGGAAAAGCGCTGACGGCCTCGGCTTCGCCGCGGTAGAGCTTGCCGTCCAGATGGCACAGCAGCATCACCGTCGATGGAAGCGTCAGCGGCCCGACACCCTCGATCTCGGCCGAGAGAAAGAACGGCGCCTCTGAATGCACCGTACAGAAGATCGCGCTTGGCCGACCTTCGTTGTGAAATACGGCTGTCACGCTCGCGCCGAGTGTGAGGTTCACCCCGTTCTGATACAGGCTTTCCACACTGGTAAGAATTGGCAGTTATTTTGGAGATATTAGAGCTTCGAGCAAAAAAAGCGGATTAAGGGGCAGCTAGTCTCGGTCCGCCCGGATCCTCTGCATTTCCCGTCGTTCCTCATCTTTGGCGATCTTGTCGCGCTTGTCGTACTGGGCCCGACCCCGGCCGAGCCCGATCTTGATCTTGACCCTGCCCCTCTCGTTGAAATACGCGGCGAGCGGAATGATGGTCATTCCCTTTTCCTGAGCCTTTCGGTCCAAGGTGTCGATCTGTCTGCGGTGCATCAGGAGCTTTCGATCTCGGCGGCGGTCATGCTGAAACACGCTCGACTGCTCGTAAGGCTCGATATCCATATTAAGAAGCCAGAGCTCGCCGTCGATCACTCGGCAGTACGCGTCGGTGAAGTGCGCCTTGCCCAGGTAGACGCTCTTGACTTCCGACCCGGCAAGCGCGATGCCGGTCTCGAACTCCTCCACGATCGCGTAGTCGTGCCGGGCGCGCCGGTTTTGGATCGATGCGGGCGCGCCCGCCTTCTTCGTGCCGGCGGTCCTATTGGCCATGGGAACCGGAATTGTACTCTCGGGTGTTCCATTGGCTATCGCCCGCTCGCGGGTAGATTCTTAGCGATGAGGCCCAACCAGATATTTGCCGCACTCTTAGCGGCCATGTTGCTCGCCGGGTGCGGGCCGTCCGCCTCGAAAACTGCGAACGGAAGCTCGACTGGGGCCGGCGGGAACGTTGGCGCAGTGAGCGGCCCCGTCAGCAAGCTTCAGATTACCGACGTCAAGGTGGGAACGGGCCCGACGGCCGAGCCTGGGGACCTATTGGCTGTGCGCTACTCGGGGAAGCTGAAGGACGGGACGGTATTTGACACGAACGACAAGCCAGGCGGCCACGCATTTAGCGTCATGCTGGGCCAAGGCCAGGTGATCAAGGGTTGGGACCAGGGTCTCGTCGGCATGAAGGTCGGCGGCGAGCGTAAGCTCGCGATCCCAGCCGCGCTGGGGTACGGCGATAAGCCCAGCGACAAGATTCCCGCCAACAGCGATCTGTACTTCGATGTCACTCTGCTCGATTTGGTCAAACAGCAGGACCAGGCGGACGTCATCGTCAAGAAAGATCAGAAGGGCACCGGTCCTGCAGCGAAGATGGGAAGCAAAGTGACGCTGGATTACACTGCCTGGCTGCCAGGGAACGACCAAATCGATTCGACCCACAAGCGCGGCGCTCCGGTGACGTTTACGCTTGGCAAGAACGAGGTTCAAAAGAGCATCGAGGCTGCGGTTCTCGGAATGCAAAAGGGCGGCGTCCGCGAAGTCAAGTTCCCTCCGAAAGTAGGGTTTGGCATGGGCGGACCCGGGTCGGTCAGCCCGAACAGCATCATCACGATACGCTTTGAAATGAAATCCATCGAATAGCTATGCGATTACAACTCCGGACTTTCGCACTCGCAGGAGCGGTCTTGGCGCTGTCCTGCTCGAGCCTCGCCCAGATCAAGAAGGTCGGCTCCGCTTTTCTCCTGCGGGTGAAGTACTTCAAGGGGGAAACGATCAAGCTTCGGACCGTGAATTCGGTCGAAGGGATGAAGAACGGCAACCAGCCGCTCAAGATCAACGTGCCCATTTTGATCAAGGTGCTGAACGTGAGCCAAGGGATCTCGACGCTCAGCCTCGCAGCAGGTCCGGCCACCGCCAACGGGAAGAAATTCAACGCGCCTGTTCAGCAGGCGCTGATCAAGGTCGACAGTCGGAATGCGTCGACCGGAGGACCCTCGAACTTGAACCTGGGCGCAACGTATCCCCAGGCTCCAATCAAGATCGGGCAGACTTGGACCAGCAAAACCGCGGTCAATCTCGGCGGCTCGCCGAGCACGATGACGGCCGTCTACAAATTCCTGGGCGTGAAGAAAGTCGGCAAGGCCCAAGTCGCCGCATTGTCCATGCATGTTTCGGGCGCCGCGCAGGGCACGGGCACAATGCATCTCTCGACCGCCGACGGCACGATCCAAGACTGCAATCTGAGGCTTAAGCTCATGATCGGCAGCGGCAATCCGATCGCATTCTCGAGCATCGTGAAAAGGATCCACTGAGCTGATCAAGATTTCGCTGGCCAGAAGCTCCGATCCCAACGTGCGGCGACTTCTCGCCGGGCATCCGAAGGTCGAGAGGGTCGAAGAGTCCGGCCAGCCCGGCGCTCAATTCGAGCTGGGGGGATGGCGACGGGCGGTGCTCGACGGCGACCCTTCGGCCGAGTTCAAGGGCCTCGTCGAGCTCGTGGACAACAATCCGCTCGTATGCTGCGACTGGTTCTCGACCCCCGACCCGGGTTCGACGCTCGCGCTGATCTGCATCGGTCCTCTGGCTCAGGCGGGCATTCTCGTGGAGGCTCCGACGATCCTCACGAATGCCGTCCAGGACGAGGTAACACTCGGGGCGTTCCTGGAAACCGCCGGATGGAAGGGCGGCGCCGATACGCACTACGAGGCGGAGGATCTCGGGGGAGCCCTGGCCGCGACGATCATTTGCGCCATCCGAACTTCCGAAGAGCTGTCGGAGATCGACGAGCTGTATGACGAGCGGTATTCGAAGAGCTTTTACGTCCGACGGGACGAAGACTCCGAATGGCACGTGAGCCTCGTGCTCGGCAAGCCGTTCGCCTTGTACCGGCTGCGAATCTCGCCCGGAGAGAGCCAAAGCTTGCTCACCATTCAGGTGATGGCGGACCGCCAAGGCAAGTGCGGAGCAGCCCAGATGATCCACGCGATGAACGTGATGTGCGGGTTCGAGGAATCGCTCGGAATCCTCTAGGCTTTTCCGTCGTCGTCGCGCTGGATAGTCTCCGGACCTTCGCCTGCCACACGCTCCCACGTGCCATGTCCCGCGCGGCGAAACGTGGTGTATCCACGCGTGGCGGCCTTGTCGTAATCGGTCTTCCTTCCCATCTGTACCGAAGCGCGGCTAATCACCCTTCGAACTTCGAGGCCGCAGTACGGACAGAACTCGAGCGGTTCTGCGCCCACGTCCTGGATCACCTCGACCCGGCCCTCGCACATGAGGCAGTCGTGGCCCAAGGGCTCATACTCATAGATCGGCACAAGCTATAGACGTTGAGCGAGTGCCGCCCGATCTTTCATGTCCGACCACAACTCCCAAAGCTCGCGAATCAAACTCCTGAACGAACAGATCGTGGGGTGCAGGCTATGCCCCAGGCTGGTGGAATGGCGCGAGGCCATCGGGGCCGCCAGGAAGAAGGCGTACTCAGACTGCGAATACTGGGCGAAGCCGGTCCCGGTTTTCGGCGACTTCGAGGCCGACCGATTGATCGTGGGCTTGGCCCCCGCCGCCCACGGCGGAAATCGAACCGGGCGAATGTTTACAGGGGATCGAAGCGGTGATTGGATCTTTCGCGCGCTGCATAAGGTCGGTTTGGCGAACCAGGCGAGTTCCACGCACGTTGGAGATGGGCTCGAGTTGAGAGGCGCTCTCATTGCAGCCACGGCACACTGCGCTCCTCCCGCGAACAAGCTCTTGCCCGATGAAATCGCGGCCTGCTCACGGCACCTGAAGCAAGTGCTCGAGCTACGCGTATGGAGATCGATTTTGTGCCTGGGCGGCATCGCCTGGGGGAATGTGTTCCGGCAAAACGGGCTCAAAACGCCGAAGTTCTCCCACTGCGCGACGGCGAGGCTGGGCTCCGGAACGCTGGTCGTGGGCAGCTACCATCCGAGCCAGCAGAACACGTTCACGGGGAAATTAACCGAGTCGATGCTGGATGAAGCTGTCCGCCTGTTCGCGAACGCTTAGATTAGCATCGCGCTACCGAAATCACCGGCCTGTATGTCCATCGCAGCAGCCTGCTTGAGCTCCTGGTAAGCACACAGCATCGACCAAGCGAACTCTTCGCTGTTCGGATTCAAGATCGTCGTCTCGCCGGTCGATTGGCGCAACACCCGCGGGCCGCCGCCTGCGGCTATCACCAGCAGATCGGCGCGCTGCGAGGCGAGCCCGCCCGGCCGGTCGGTAGTGAGCACGAGCGGCACGCGCCAAGGCATAAGGGCTGTCCGCTCATCGAAAACATGCACAATGTCGGGACTCAGCGCAAGTGCGAGCGATGCCAACTCATCTTCTCCGACGTGAGCGCAGCGGCGCACTATCACACCGGACGACGCTTCGAGTCTGGAACCCTCGGAGCCGCCCAAGACCAACGTTACGCGCACATCCAGACCCGCCAATCCACGTGCCAAGTCCTGCGCCTCAGTCTCGTCCAAGCCCCCAGAAAGCGCCACCACGAGTACATGGTGAATAGTGATCTCGCTGTCCCTCAAGTTTCCTTCGTCTCCTTCTGCCGGCTATCGCCGCCAATACACCGACCTAGCCGGAAGAGTTGGGGTTCAGGCGGTTTGCACTACAGTCTAGTCGCTAGGCACGTCCGACACAAAGATCAGTGGGCCGTCGGCCATATCGGCTGGGTCGGGTGACCAACCTTCGGGTTCGATCGCCCCGAATATGGCAGCAGGATGGCCGCCTCGATAGGCCCAGCCCTGGTCGCCGTAGCTCCAGTGCCAATACTCGCTCGGATAGTTGGTGAGGCCCGTGCCCGCCATCGACTCGCGTAGAATCGCGCGGTTTCTCGCAGCCTCCTCCGACAGCCCTTGCACGTCGGAGATAAACGCTCGCGGATCGCGAGCCGCATAGGGCGAACACATTTCGTACGGCTTGCCCGCGTCGTCTACCAAGCTGACGTCGACTGCTCCACCGGTTGTGTGTGGGGGCGGAACGCGTGAGTGGATCGGCGCGGTGAACCGGTTGACCGTACGCCGAAGGCGGACGACCGACCACTCGGGATGGCGTTTTGCGAACGTGTCCCACACGGCCAAGTACATACGCCTCTGAATGAGCGGCGCGCGCCAGCCCTCCACAATCGCGAGCCTATATCCGCCGGGCAGACTCGCATCGGCCCTCGAGAGCATAGCCGCGACGGACTCGCGGATCAGGGTCTCGCGGCGGTAATGGAACCTCGGCTTGTCCATCAAGAGCCGCGGATAGAGTGCGTGGAAATCCACCAACGGTTCGCCACATTCGCGGATCGGCACATGCCGAAGCGCTGTGACCGGCTCGGCCAGTGAGATTGTTCGCTGCATCTGATTGAAGCTACCCGCCTGCCCTCAGACCTTTCGGGATCAGATATCGGTCCATCGCGTCGAAGAGCAGCTGAACGAGGATCGCCAGAATCGCTGCCGGGATCGCGCCCTCCAATATCGTCTGGTTGTCGTTCAACGCCAGTCCGCTGATGATGGGCTCGCCCAGGCCACCCGCGCCGATGAGCGCGGCGATCGTTGCCGTGCCTACGTTGATGATGCCGCTCGTCTTGATGCCGGCGAGGATCGTGCGGGAGGCCATGGGAAGATAGATCTTTCGCAGCCTGGCTCCGGGTTCCAAGCCAAGAGCGGCCGCAGCTTCCTTCAATGGCGGCGGGATGCTCTGGAGGCCGGTGGCCGTGTTTCGCACGATCGGCAACAGCGAGTAAAGGAACAGCGCGACGATCGCCGTCCCAGCGCTGATTCCCAGAAATGGGATCGGTACCAGCAGCGCAAGCAACGCGAGCGAAGGAATGGTCTGAACGATACCGGTGAGTCCGAGGATCGCCGAGCCGAGCGGCCCAGGACGAGATGCCACGATTCCCAGCGGGATACCGACGATGATCGCCAGCAGGAGCGAGATTCCCACGAGCTCGAGGTGCCTCGCCGTCCACCGGGCGATCTTCTGAGCGAGGCTCTCTCGAGCTACGACGGCGTTCAGTCCGCGATCGTGAAAGTACATCGAGGCCGCCGTCGCGTAGTCCTTGGTCTTGCCCGCTTCCGCGTTCAGCCGGATCATTTCGGGTTCGGAAATCGTTCCGGCGAGGGAGGAAATCGCCTGGATGGCCCTCGCCGGCGTGTCGAGCCGATATAGGTACACGGCCTTGTACTGCGGGAAGAAACCCAGATCGTCCTTCAGCACCGTGAGATCGTATTTCTGGATCTCGGCATCGGTCGAGTAGCAGTCTTTGAGATCGATTTGACCCGAGTTCAGCGCGGCGTAGCCGAGGGCATGATCGATGCCCTTCACACTTGCGAGATGAAAGCCGTAGCGCTCCGCCAGCGGCTTCCACCCGTCCTTTCGCTCCAGGAACTCGTGCGTCGGCCCGGCTGTGAGGTTCGGATGGTTCTTCAGGTCGCTTATGGAGTGGATGCCCAAAGCAGCCGCGCGGCCGCGCTTCATGACGAGGGCGTAGGTGTTGTTGAACCCCAGCTCGCCGGTCATGCCGATGCCGTGCGTCTTCAGCTCTCGTCGCAGACCCTCGTCGTCGAGACCCGGATGCTTGAGGATCTCCTCGGAAATGGTTCCCGTGTACTCGGGGTAAATCTGGATGCTCCCGCCCTCGAGTGCCTCCCATAGGATCGCTGTGGCGCCCATCCCCTGCTTGTGCTCCGCGTCCAGACCGGCGTCGTGAACCACCTTCTTCGCGATCTCGCCGAGCACATAAGATTCGGTGAATTTCTTCGAGCCTATGCTGACCGTCTGCGCCGCGCAGAGGCATGCGGCGATCATCAGACAAACCGCGGCCCAGAGCCTCATAGCGCGACCAACCTTCGCTGCGCGTTTAAGAATTCGGCGACAAACGGCTCCGCCGGCCGAATCTGGAAATCTTCGAGCGAGCCGTCTTGAACAATAGAGCCTTCACGCATCAGCACGATGCGGCCCGCCAGGTACGCCGCCTCACCCATGTCGTGGGTGACCATGACGACGGTCTGCCCGAACGTCTCGAAGAGCCGCTTCAGATCATCTTGCAGGGCCGACCGAACGAGAGGGTCGAGCGCCGCCAAAGGCTCGTCCAGAAGCAGGATATTCGGGCGCAGCATCAACGCGCGCATGAGGCCCACCCGTTGGCGCTGCCCGCCGCTGAGTTCGGCCGGGTAACGGTCGAGCATCTCGGCCGGAAGGCGAGTTACCTCGCAGAGCTCCCGAACACGCTGTTCGATGTCCGCGGGAGGAGTTTTGAGGTGCGCCGCCATCACCACGACGTTTTGCCGACAAGTCCAGTGCGGAAAAAGGCCCCCATCTTGGATGACGTAGCCGATTTTGCGTCGAATTTGCTGCTCGGTTCGGGCCGTTAGACGCTCACCGTCGACCTCGACGACGCCTGTATCGGGCTCGACGAGGCCCACGATCATGCGCAGGAGCGTGGACTTGCCGCACCCGCTCGGGCCGATGAGGGCCGTGGTCTCATGGTCCCCGAACCGGATCGACAAAGAGCTTAGGGCGGTCGTCGCACCGTACCGTTTGCTGACTCCGGCGAGCTCGATCATACGTCGTCCCTGCACATCATATGGATTCGGCTAGGCGCATTCCCAAGAAGCCCTGCCGATAGGTTGGGACGTACCAATTGCGGAACGTGGAGCGCAAAATGCGTTCGTTCGTCGCCCACGAGCCTCCACGGCATACGCGGTGCTCTCCGCGCATGTGATCCTTGGAATATCCATCGTACGGATACGCTTCGAAGCGGGGATAGGGCAAGAAGGCGCTGGAGGTCCACTCCCAGACGCTTCCGGCCAGGTCTTGCAGCCCCGATTCGGCCGCTCCCGACGGGTGCGTCATGCAGTCCGCAGGCGCCCAATCGGTGAGCCCGTAGCAGGCGCGAGCGCGGTCGGGCAGCTCATCGCCCCAGGGATAGCGGCTTTTGCGGCGATCGCTCGGGCGTATGGAAGCTGCCATCTCCCACTCCGATTCTGTTGGAAGCCTCTTGCCCGCCCACCGAGCGAACGCTTCGGCTTCAAAATGACTGATGGAGCTCACCGGCTCTGCGGCGCTGATGGCACGCAAGCCGTTCGGTCCGAAGTAGGCCCAGCCGCTCGGCTGCTCCTTCCAATACTCGGGCGCCCGGATGCACTCCTGCTCGGCCCATCGCCAGCCTCCCGGAGACCACAGCTCTGGCCGCATATAGCCGCCGTCGCGCATGAACTCGGTCCATTCGTAGCTGCTGACGGGCCGCTCCGCCAGCCTGAACGCCCCAACTTCGACTTCGTGCGCGGCTTTCTCGTTGTCGTAACCCGTTGGGTCGTCCGAGCCTTGAATCACTCGGCCGCCCGGAAGCTCAATCATCCGCGCAGTCGGAGTCGGTCTCCAGTCTCCGCATTCGACAGGAGGCTGGGGGAGCTGCTTTTGAATGAGCTGGAGCATCTCCGCGATCGTCTCCTGGTGCTGACACTCGTGCTGGATCGCAAAATGCCAGGCATAGCCGTCGCGCTGCAGCGGTGAGTCGCCGGTTAGGTCCGAGGCCTCGAGGGCTTTGACGGATGCCTCCCGGGTCGCTTCCAGATAGGCGCGAATGCCCTCGCGCGGCGGAATATTCACGCGGTTGTCTTTGGGGTTCTCGGGAAGGTCCGCAAAGATGAAGCTCAACGCCTCGTCATTCGGCTCTCGGCCCGCGGCCTTGCACGCGGCCCAAAACTCCTCGGTGCGGCCGATGTGGCCGAAGTGCCAGCCGATCGGCGAGTAAAACGAATGTACTCGCCGACGGAGAAACTCGTCCGGCACCCGATCGAACAGCCACAGGGTTCGTGAGCGCGTCTCCTCCAAGGCAGCGAGAATCGTCTCTCGGGCCGACATTCAGCGCGACCGCCTTAGAAGCATCTCGGCGAACCAGCCGTTCGTCGAGCACCAATGTTTGGCAACATCGAGCCCGGCTCGCTCGGCCAAGGACGAGAATGATTCCATCGAATACTTCGTGCACCACTCCGTGTGGATGTGTTCGCCCCTTCCGAATTCGAAAGAGGCGTCGAGAGCCTCGACTTGGACGCATTGGTTCGCCATGCTCTGCAAGCTCATTTCTATTCGGCAATGGTCTGCTTGCCAGTTGGCGCGATGCTCGAATTTCGCGTCCGCGAAGTGCCCGCCCAACTCGCGATCGATCCGATCGAGGACATTCATGTTGAACCGAGCCGTGATGCCGGCGGAGTCGTTGTATGCGGCCTCGAGGACCTTCGGGTCCTTCACGAGATCGATTCCGACGAGGAGCGAGTCGTGGGGTCCCATACAGCGCCGAATTCCGGCCAGAAAGGCGACGGCCTCATCGTCGAGCAGGTTGCCGATATTGCTTCCGAGAAACAGAAACAGCCTTGGGCCATGTCGCGTCGGAAGCGCTTCGAGTGCTCGGAAGTATTCTGCGCCGAGCGCCCGGATGCTCAGGCGCGGGTATTCCTGCAAGAGGCTCGTCGAGCTCTGAGTTAGAAAGTCGATTGAAATGTCGATCGGCGTATATTCGAGAGTCGCCTGGCGCTCCAGAATTGCCTCGATCATCAGCCGAGTCTTGCAAGAGCTGCCGCTGCCGAATTCGACCAGGCTCAGCTCGCTGCCAGCCTTCGCCACGATTTCCTCACCGTGGTCCGTGAGGATCTGCGTTTCGCATCGCGTCAGGTAGTACTCGGGCAGGCCCGTGATCTGCTCGAAAAGCTCCGAGCCGCGCTGATCGTAAAAGAGCCTTGAGGGGAGCGCTTTCGGGTTCGCTTTGAGCCCGGATAGCACGGTCGACCCCAGCGAATCTTCCGATGCCTCGAATATCTGTAGGTTAAATCGGTCAGGCATTGGCTTGTCCCGCCCGCACTTTTTCAGCCTATCCGCGTCGCGGCGTTTACGCTTTTCCGAAGTATAGAACGCCGGGGCGTCGGCGGACTGGGATAGGTACGCTTCGGCCATGGAGCTGATGCGCCGCATGGCCCCCCTGCCACTCGCCAATATCCGGATGACCGATCAATTTTGGAGCCGTTGGCAGCGCGTACTCGTGGAGACGACGCTGCCTTCGCAGTACGGCCAACTAGTATCGACGGGCCGGCTAGAGAACTTTCGGCGCGCTGGAAAGCGAGAGCAGGGCGGATTTCAGGGGCTGTACTTCAACGACAGCGACGTTTACAAGTATCTCGAAGCGTGCGCCTACGGCCTCTGTGCGCACGAGTCGACGGCAGTCCGCGGCCAAATGAACGAGGTGATCGCGCTGGTCGAGGCCGCTCAGGAGGCGGACGGGTACATCAACACGTTCTTCCAGCTCATGCACCCGGACCTGAAATGGCGGAACTTGAATTCGCTTCACGAAATGTATTGCGGGGGCCATCTCATCGAAGCGGCCGTGGCCATCTACGAGTGTCTTGGAGAGCGCAAGCTACTCGACGTCGCGATCCGATTCGCGGATCATGTGGCATCCGTGTTCGGGCCCGGTAAGCGGCGCGGCTACTGCGGGCACCAGGAAATCGAGCTTGCGCTCATCCGGCTCTCCAAAGCAACGGGCGAGAAGAAGTATTCCGATCTCGGGTCATGGATGATTGAAGAGCGGGGAAACCCTCCCAGCGTGTTTGAAGCCGAGCTCGACGACGCGCCGTCTTTGGCCCTGCAGCCCGCCGCACGGCATATGCTCAAGCAACAGGGCAAGTACTCGGGCGAATATGCTCAGGACCACGCGCCGATCCGGCAGCATCGGGCGATCGTGGGCCACGCGGTGCGTGCTATGTACTTCTACACGGCCGCTGCGGACTTGGCCGACTCCAGGCACGATGAGCCGCTCGGGGAGGCGCTCGAGGAGATATGGAACAACCTGACGCGCAAGAGAATGTACGTCACCGGCGGCATCGGCCCGAGCGCACACAACGAGGGATTCACGCGTGATTTCGACCTGCCGAATCTGACCGCTTACGCCGAAACGTGCGCGGCTGTCGGGTTGATTCTTTGGGGCAGGACACTGCTCGAGCTCACCGGAGACTCGGAGTACGCGGACGTGATCGAGCGGGCACTTTACAACGGCGCCATGAGCGGCATTTCGCTGTCCGGAGACCTGTACTTCTACACGAATCCGCTGGAAAGCAGGGGGAACCATGAGCGGACACCCTGGTTCGAATGCGCTTGCTGCCCGCCGAACATCGCGCGGCTGATCGGAAGCGTAGGATGGGTCGTGGCTTCGGGCGCGGACGACGGTTTCTGGATCCACATCCCGGCGGGATTCGACGCGGACCTGCAGATCCATGGGGTTCCCGTCAAGATTCGGTCGGTCTCGAATTACCCAGACAGCGGCAAGATCGAGGTGACGGTCGAAGTTCCGACGCCCGTCCGATTCAACCTCCGCGTCCGGATTCCCCACTGGGCCGACGAGGCGACTTTCGAACTCGTCGGAGACGGTCATGAGGCGGAGTACGAAGGCGGATATGCTTGCTTCGACTTGGAGTGGAAGGGATCTACGACGCTGAAGATCGACTTGCCGATGACCCCGAAGTGGGTGGAGGCCGATCCTCGCGTGAGGGACGACCTCGGCCGCGCCGCACTTGTTCGGGGACCGCTCGTATATGCGTGCGAGGAAAAGGACGCGGGTTTCGCGCCTCAACTGTTCGTCGTTGACACCGATATCGAACCGGAAGAGCGGCAAGAACCAATGTTGGAGGGAGTCGTTTCGATCGTGGCGTCCGGCGTGCGCGAAGAGGATGGATCGACCGGCGAGCTTTATGCCGAGCTTGGGGCCAGCCGGACCTTCGATGCCCAGGCGGAGTTCATACCGTACTACGCGTGGTGCAATCGAGGTCCGAACAACATGCAGGTCTGGATGCGCCACTTCTAGCGCAACCTGGCCGGAATCTGGCTACGACTTCGGCAGGCCGGCCAAGTAGCTCTTGAGCTCGTCGTCCGTCGACGGCGGCTTGATTTTGCCGTCGATAATCTGCTGCTTGACGCCGTCCAGCTTCTCGAGGACACCCGCAGGGATCTTGTCCTTCGTGTACTTCATGTCGGACAGACCTACGCCGCCGTCCTTCAGGTCGAAGCGACGTACGCCCGGGGTGAATTTGCCGTCTTTCACATCCCGAATCGTCTCGAATACCGCCACGTCCACATGCTTGATCATCGACGTGAGCACCGTTCCGGGGGCCTGGTCGTCTTGGTCGCTGTCTACTCCGATCGCGTACTTGCCGGCTTCCTTGGCCGCAGCGATAACACCGAGGCCGCAGCGCCCGGCCGCGTGATAGACGATGTCCGCGCCGCTTTGGAACAGCGATTCGGCGCTGACCTTGCCGAGGTTCGTATCGTCCCAGCTCTCGGTGTACTTCGATGGAAGCACGTCGATGCTCGGCTTGGCGGTTTTGGCGCCGGCGATGTAGCCGTCCTCGAATTTCTTTATCAGCGGAGTGGTTTTGCCGCCTACGAAGCCGATCTTGCCCGACTGGCTCACTAGGGCCGCCAGATACCCGGCCAAGAAGCTGCCCTGCTCTTCGGCGAATACCAACGAGCGAACGTTCGGCAGATCGAGCGTGTCGTCGATGAGGCCGTAGCGGACGCTCGTGTACTTCGGCGCGACCGTGCTCAGAGCGTTCTTTTGAGCGAAACCGACCGCGAACACAATGTCCGCTCCTTGGTCCGAGAGCGCTGTCAGATTGGTTTCGTAATCCTTCTCGCTCTTGCTGTCTACCGGCTTCGACTGAGTTCCAAGCTCCTTCTCGGCCCTCTGCACTCCGGCCCACGCGCTATCGTTGAACGACTTGTCGCCGCGGCCGCCGCTATCGAAGACGATGCCGACGGTAAACGTCTTTCCCGTGTTCCCGCCTTGGACGCCGCTTTGGCCTCCGCCGGAAGCACAACCTGCCAGTACAGCCGCAAGCCCCACCCACTTCAAATGACCGATCCTCAAGCTCCCATCCTCCTGCAACCCGAAAGGGTAAACTGTCGCATTATGGCGCAGTGGCCCCGTGCCGCCGTTTGTCGCGCCCACACCGTAAGGAGTCCCGATTGATCAACTGTCAACTCACAAAGCTAGAGACCGCGCTCGACGCCGTCAAGAAGGCGCATCCCAAGCTCAAACCGGCTGATGCAGGGCTCTTGGCTTCGGCCCTCACCCTGACCGGGCGACATGCCATTGCCGTGTACGACGGGCAGGATTACGTTTGGCCCACGGATACCGAAAAGATCGCGAAGGCGATGACGGCCGAGATCAAGCTGCTAAGCGAGAACATCGAGGCGACGACTCCCAAGAGGAGCAGCAAGACCGCGGTCGAGGAGGAGCCGGTGTCCGTCGCCGTGGGCCTCAAGCCGAACCTCACCGCAGGCGAGCAGATTCTGCAAGACCGAAAGGACCTCAAGACGCTTCTTTCGGATGTCATCCACGAGGGCGTGGAGTTCGTGTACTATCCCGCCGACATCGGTTGGCAGTGGGCGCTCGACCGGGTGAACTGGAACACTGTGGCCGGCGTGGATGTAAGCCGCCGGATCTCCGTGAAGACAAGCTTCACCGAGGGAGCGGTCGGAGTGGAGCAGGGGGCGACGGGGCCCAAGCGCCGAACCAAGAAGGCCAGCGCCGAACCCGCCGAGTAGAGCTTTTTACTTCGACGAACGAATGTCGAGCGTCGAAGTGATGCCGTCCCACCAAATCTGCTGGCCCAACGCCTTAGCCGTGGCCACCGCCGGCACGTACAGACGACCCCCGACGAGCCGGGGCGCAGCCAGCAGGCCCGTGGGTTGGGCGTTCGCCGTCATCGTTTTTCGGCCCTCCCAAAGGGTCGCCGTCGCCGAGGGGGCGTTCCCCTGCGCTGAATTGGCATAGATCACTACGCTTCGGTCTCGCGGCGCCCAGACGACACGGTCGCCGGCCAGTTCGAAGGCGCGGACGGGCACCAGGACAGTATTGCCGGAGAGAATCGCTTCGGACGCGCCATCCGGCACGCGGTGATTCACCGTCACCATGACTCGCCGCCCGCTTCCAAGAAGCAGCCTTGCGGGCCGCATTCCGGTTTCGATCATCGCCGATTGGACAGCCGGACTCTTTCCGTCGGACCCGACTTGCGCAAACGCGCCTGGCAGCATCGCTGTTGCAGCGACGGCTCCGATTACTCTTCCAATTCTGCGCGGTTTCATAAGCAACTCCGTCACTTTGGACTTGCTGTCAGTGGAACTTGATCCCTCGCTATTCGTACAGCCGGTAGCGGATCGAGTGGACGATTTGGTGTCCGCCATATCCCCCAATCACCGCGAAACGATCGAGCGCAACCCTCGGATTTGGGTCGCTCGCCCAAGCAACAGGCTTGCCATCCAGCAGCAGCCACACCTCGCCCTCGCGACGCGAAAGTTGAACCCAATGCCGACCGGGCGTCAGTCTCGCATCGTCGCCATATTCCTGTCCGGACAGCCTCAGTTTGGAGACCGTATTGCCGTATCCGCCGGCGAATCCGACGTATCCGTCCGTTGCGCTGGGCGTTTTCGTGGCCT
Source organism: Fimbriimonadaceae bacterium (assembly GCA_025934835.1). Taxonomy (GTDB): domain Bacteria; phylum Armatimonadota; class Fimbriimonadia; order Fimbriimonadales; family Fimbriimonadaceae; genus Fimbriimonas. The sequence goes on along the minus strand of JAICWL010000048.1, from coordinate 5,744 downwards.
TTGGATACGCCCCAAGGAGAGCATCGTTGTTGGCCTCGATCTCGACTGCAAAGTCGAAGTCGTGCGCATCGAGGCCAGCGATCGTCAGCGGAGATTCTGCGTCACCAGAGTACGAATAAGCGCCGTCCTTTAGCGTCCACCCAGGCCCGGCTTTGAGCGCAGGCTGCCCCGGCAGAACCTCGGCTCCAGCTTCCAGCTCAGCGGGTGCGCCGCTGGGTGTCGGCTCGATGCCGTACGGCTCGACCATCCGCGCATAGAACGGCCGATACGCCTCGTACGCCGAATAGCCTCGCCCGCGGTTGTCCCAAACATTCATCTCCGCGCCGATTTCATTGCCGCCTCTAGTCCAGTACCAGGGGCCCAAACCTCGGTTCGGAAGGCTGAACTCGATTTCCATCGAGCCGTCTGGCGCTTTCGCGGCCTTGATCCTCAATCCGGGCGAGCCGCCGAACAGCGGCTTCGTATTGATCAGAACACCCTCGGGACCCGCAGCGCCGGCATCCAGATTCGCGCGAAGAGTTTGGAAGCCGAGCACCCCGGCCCCCGAATAGACCCCTCGGCCCTCGCCATCGAATACCGCGTCGACTCGCTGCCACGGGCCGGTCAGTCGGTAGAACCCGTAGTATCCGGCTTCGTCGTGCCCCTGTTTGAATTGGAAGTGGATGCCGCCCTTGTCGAACTCGAGAGCGACCGGCGCTTCGGCCCACTCGCGCATGTCGCCATCGATCGCGGCGTGCATCGACGGGATGAACGGCTCAGTAGGCACGAGCGGATAGGGATCGAGTGCATCCGGAATGCCGTCACCGTCGGAGTCGGGGGATTTCGGATTGGGCATCAACCCTTGGAACGGCGGTTTCGTCCAGCTCGATTGAAGCGGACCGGGAGCCCAGCTCGAAAGCATCACTTTGTCGAGGTCGCCGATTTCGCCATCGGTTCGAGGGGTCCGGGGATTGCTGCCGAACCGTTTCTCGTCTAGCGGAAGACGCAGGTCCGAGTCTGGGAAGCCATCTTCGTCGGCATCCCTCACGACGAGCGTTTCCCCAAACATGAGCCTGAGCCATTGAGCATCCGTGAGCGTTCGATCCCAATACGCCATCACGTCCCAGTGCTCGCCGTGCCTGGCGCTGGTCGTCCACGTGACCTCGTCCACCTTGCCGTCCTGTTTCAAGTATCGATGCCTAGGCGCGGGGTGATTGAATACGATTCGGTCGTCCTCGCGATTGCTGAGCGAAAACTCGCCGTGGGATTCCAGATCGTGGTGAAACTCGTGGGTGGCCAGCCAGGCGGTGTCGCCGCCGGCGAGGAATTGCGACCTGCCTGGAATTCCGCTCGGGAAGTCGTCCAAGCCCAGCGTGCCTCCACCCGAGTTGTAGAACTCCCATTTGCGCGAGCGGAAATTCCACCTGCGGGGCCAGGCCATTTCAATCTGTCCGGAGTAAGGCGTCTGTTCCACGACCGGGTCCTTCGTTACGTGCAGGGGATCCTTCGTGTCCACGATCGTGAAGTCGCCGCCGCCCGGGTCTGCGAAGTCCTTCCCGGCATAGCTTCGGCAAACTGGCCAACCCTTATAGAAAGCGTCGACCTTATCAGGTTCGGGGCCCCATCGCTCCCATCGGTCGTCGACGAAGAAGTGGTAGTCGACCCAGAGGCGCATTCCGGAGTTCACCCAGAAGTACCGCGAGGACACCGCATACTCGCTTTCGATCTTGGCGATCTGCTCCGGCGTTATCCGCTCCGGATGCGGCGCAGGATTGTCGGGGTCGTCTGTCGCCGACTCGACATTGATCACATTCGGCATCAGGAGCACTTTCACCGGGATGTGGATGATCGTCTTCCAGCCGCGCGGCGCTTCGGTAGATACGGCGAATTCGCGTCGAAACCCGTCTCCGGCGCCCCAGCGGATCTCCTGGGCGGTCGGATGCGATTGCGGGTCCCAGATGCGGTAGTAGTATCGCTTCCCCGCTTCCAGACCGCGCACGAGCAGTCTGTGCTCCCGGGACGGAGCCGCTGAGCCTTCGACGATCGTAACCTTGCCATCCGGCTTGTGGCCATACGCGGCTCGGGGGGTGTCGCCTCGGCGAAGCTCCAGCTTGGTGGGGCACGCGAATTCGGAGAAATACTGGACAGTGAAGCTGTCCTTCGTGATCTGGCAAATCGGCCTCATCGGGTCGTTTAGAGGTGCCGCATCGGAAACGTGCGACGAAACGGGCCCGGCGACGATTAATGAGAGCGCCGCAAGCATCGGCAGCATGAACCGATTCTACACCGGTCGTTTTACGATGAGAGTGTTCGGAGGAGCTGCAAAGTGGCTTGCTTGTCCAAGCTCTCGTTGTTCGACTCGCATGTGGTGCTCATCAGGCAACCCGGACAACCTTCCGTACACTCGCAGCTCGAAAGAAGCTGGCTCGCCGCCCTCATCCACCCCAAACGCGAACCGAACAACGACTCGCAAAGCCCGACGCCTCCGGGCGTTTTGTCGTAAACAAACACTGCCGGGCGCATCGTGTCGGCGTAAACGCTGTACCAAGCGCTGCCCAGATCGGCCCTGTCGCAGCCGGCCAACAGCGGCGCGATAGCCATTAGCGCGTGCTCGAGCCCGTGAACCGAACCAAGCTGAGCTGCGACGTCCTTCTCCAAGTCCAGCTCCGGCAGGTCGAATCGGACGGCGACCGTGTCGTACGTGACCGGCGGTAGATCGAGCGGCTCTACCGACAGGATCGTCCCACCGTCGAGCGCTTTCTTCCGGAAGCCTGCCACGATGTCCGTCACGTTGATCCCGTCGAGCGAGATCGAAGCATCGGAATCGACCGACACCTTCGAATCGATGACCGACTGGATGATCGGAGCGGTGAAATAGGTAGCCTCGACCGGCGCGACCTGCGCCTCGGAGCGATCGAGGTCCAGGGTGAGGACTTCGAACGTCGCCCCACGATGAAGGTAAATCGCGCCTTCGTGCGCATATGCCATCGCCCTCCAGCGATCCATCGTGCCCAACTCCTGTCCGTCCAGCATCAGCCGGACCTCCTCGCCCCCGGAGCCCCTAATGTTCACCTTCAGCGCCGGCGGATCGAACGACGGATAAAAGAACATCCCGTTGCGGTATTGCAACTCGCCGCTGCGATCCAGCCCCTCGGCGATCGAGAGGGCCGACTTTCCGAATCTTTCCAGCTCGTTCGGCGTGATCGGGCGCTCATGGGCCGCGCAAACGAGGTGGCTGCCGAGGATTTGCGGGTTTTGCGGATTTGCATTCACGCTTTCGTTGCGAGCGTCCAGGATCATCCTGGGATTCCGGATCAGAAACTGCTCGAGCGGATCGTCGTGCGCCACAAAGATGGCAAGCCCATCCTTCACGCCGCGCCCTGCCCGCCCAGCCTGCTGCCAGAAGCTGGACGCCGTGCCGGGGTAGCCGTTCATCACGACCGCATCGAGGGCGCCGACATCCACTCCGAGCTCCATCGCGTTCGTGGCGGATAGTCCGAGCAATTTGCCAGAAAACAGCGCCTTTTCTATCTGGCGGCGCTCGGTTGGAGTGTAGCCGGCCCTGTAGCTCTCGATTGACGCGGGGGGAACGATTCCGTCCGATTCAATTGCTCTTCGGGCGTAGCGCAGCACCAGCTCGGCTGAGATTCTGGCCCGTGAGAAGGCCAGGGTTCGGAGTCCGTTTTCCGCGAGCGAAGTTAGGATTTCAGCCGTAGCCAGGTTTGCCGCGAGCCGTTGACCCTCGCCTATTTCCGGCGGGTTCCAAAAGACGAACGTGCGCTTGCCGCTAGGCGAGCCGTCCTCGTCGATCACGACCGGTGTCCTGCCGGTCAAGCGCTCGAACAGCTCGCGCGGGTTTCCTATGGTCGCGCTGCATCCCACGATTTGTGGGCGGCTGTGGTGCCACTCGCATAGCCGCAGCAGTCTGCGCAGCACGTTTCCGATATGTGATCCGAACACGCCGCGATACGCATGCATCTCGTCCACGACGATCAAGCGCAGCGACTTCAGGAATTTCGCCCAGTGCTCGTGGCCAGGCAAAATCCCTACGTGCAGCATGTCCGGATTCGTCAGGACCACGTGTGCCAAGCGGCGAATAGCGCTACGCTGAGTCTTCGGCGTGTCGCCGTCGTATGTGCTGCACTTGAGACCCAGCCCAGGCGTGAGCTCTGAAAGCTTCCCCATTTGGTCCTGCGCCAGCGCTTTGGTCGGGAAAAGGTACAGGCAGCGGATCGCCGGCTCGGACAGCGACTTCTGCACGGCAGGCAGGTTGTAGCAGAGCGTCTTGCCAGAGTTCGTGCCTGTCACGACTACGAAGTCCCGACCCTCGGCCGCCGCGTCGAATGCAGCCGCCTGGTGGGAGAACAGACGGTCGATGCCAATCTCCGTGAGCCTCGCTCGAAGCGCAGGGTGCATCTGCGACCGCACTTCGCCATACACGGCCGGACGCGCGGGCGCCTCTTCGACGAACGCGATCTGATCCGCCAGCACCGAGTTTCCGCCGAACGTGAATTCCGGGTGAAATGGGCTCGTTTGGTCTATGGCCGGAGTGTACGCCGTGTGGCTACTCCAGATACGTGCCGTTCACGTTCAGACCGAAGCGGTAGCCGAGCACCTCGGCCGAGCGACGGCACATGACCATGCGGCTGAGAAAAATCTCGAAGTACTCCATCACGGTTGCGTGCTTCGTATCGATATCGAGCGTCAACTCGATCTGCCGGTCCGCTTCTTTGACCTCGACGCGACTCTTTTGAACTGCATAGTTCACGCGGTCGTGGATGTCGAAGGTGTCCATCACCGGGTTCTGCACCCTGCTAAAGTGCACGTCGCTCTTGTCGGCGATGATGAGCGCCGCGCACATTTGCGAAATCGGCGAGCCCGTAAGCTCTTCGTGGTTTCCAATAGCACCCAGAATCGGCGCAAGCTCTGCCGCGTCCAGGCCCATCTCGTTGAGGAGGGTGAATGCCAGATTGGCGCCGGACATCGGGTGGTGCAGGCGGTTCACGACGTTGCCGATATCGTGGAGATAAGCCGCGATCTGGGCGAGCTCGACTTCGCGCGGCGCGGAACCGACCTGCTCCATGATGTAGCGAGTGATCGAAGACACTATGCCTGCGTGCCTATGGCCATGCTCGGTGTAGCCCATGGCTTTCATGACCTCGTTTGCGCCGTCGACCAACTTCCGGATCTTGGGGTTCGCGCGAACCTCCTTCAGTGTGACGATCCTGGGAGGCGCAAGCGTAATTTCTTCCATGGGCTGCTTGCTTATAAGTTCGGTAGATCGCTCGCCTTCCAACATTATCTAGGGTCCCGTCTTCAGTTGCATTGCCACATCCCGCTCGCCGCTCGGAGTCGAATTCGTGCGCGTTCGCTGCTCCTGCCTCACAATACCGACACCGGGAGAAAACCAAGTTTGAATCTCGATTTCACGGTCTCGAAGCTTGATCGCCAGGATCGAGGACACCGTCTGGATCTGCTTCCCATTCGAGTTGATCGTCAATTTTCGGTGTTCGAGCGTCGCGCTGGCCGGCTGCGACTTCCCCATTGAGTCGAGCCTGCCGTGCCAGGAGTCGGGTTTCATATCGGCTCTGAGCAGCGGAACAGGCGGGTCGAAGCGGCCACTTGGAGTGACGTTCATCCATAGGACGCCGTTGCGCCATCCCATGCGCGTAACTCCCGACGGGCCGGAAAGCTCGGCGCCCTCGGCGCCTGCAATCGCGACATGCCGGGTTACTTCGATCGCGTCGATGCGTGAAGTCAAGCCT
>JAICWL010000041.1 GCA_025934835.1 Fimbriimonadaceae bacterium | reverse complement strand
GGACTGGGCGAATGGAAGAGATATGGCTTGGTGCTGGTGAATCTCGCCGAGGAGCCGGAGTACTGCGAAAAACTGATGTACGCCCGGCAAGGCATGACGACCCCCGCTCATTCGCACCGAATAAAGAAAGAGGACATCATCTGCCGCGTGGGCACGCTTGGCATTCGCATTTGGCCAAGCGACGGGGAAGCTATCTATCTATCGGTGAACGGCGTTCTTCAAGAGGTGCGCAGCGGCCAGACAATCCGGCTGTCGGCTGGCGAGCGCGTCACGCTGACACCGGGAATCGTTCACGAATTCGCTCCTGAGAGCGCCGAGTGCATCATCGGCGAGGTTTCTACGGCAAACGACGACCTGCGGGACAATTTCTTCGTGAATCCAGACGTTGGCCGGTTTTCGCAAATCGATGAGGACGAGCCTGCCATCGTCCGCCTGGTCAGCGATTCGGAGTGAACGTCACGGAACCTGCGCTTTTTTCCAGCACGGCCTCTAGCTCGCGCCGGTCGTGGATCATGCCGCTCGCAAGAAGCTGCTCACCAAGATTGCCTAGTACCGTAACTTCCGATGGGCCGGAAACGACCGTCAGGCCGGACTCATTCGCGAGCGACTGACAGAACGTCGGGCTCTGCGATCCACCGCCGCCGACGCGAATCGACTTTATCTCGCGGCCGGTCAGCGCCCCAATGATGGCCGGCTGCTGGGCGATGGTCCTGGTCAGGCTCGACAGCGCCAGCCCTGCCCACTCTGCATTCGATTTCGGCGCCCGGCCGGCAAGTTGTCGGCAAGCGTCGAGCATCGATGCCGGATTGAACAGCCCGGGGTTCAGCAAGTCGATCCGCTCATCCACTTCGGCCATTCCCTCGAGCCACTTGGGCACCGGCTCGGCCACGTTCAGCTCTTCGTGCAGACGATTGATGACGTAAAAGCCGGGAATATTTTTCAGGAAGCGCACGCTTCCATCGATCGCCCTTTCGTTCGTGAACGCCGCTTGTTCGGCCTCGCGAGTGGGAAGCGCGGTCGGCATCAGACAGCCGACCAGCGACCAGGTGCCCACGTTTGCGAACATCGTGGACAGGCTCAGCGGCCCGAACCCGGCGACGGCGGACGCGGTGTCGTGACTGCCGACGGTTGCGAGCGAAACCCCGGGGGCGATCTCGCCGAGAATGCGCCCTGGCGCCGATGGCTGAAGCTGAGGAGTCGGCCAGCCAACGATGTCGAACGCCTCGTCGCACCAGAGCTTGTCGAGCCCCAACAGTTGGGTGGTCGACGCCTCGGTTAGCTCGTGGTGAGTTCGGCCGGCAAGAAGAAATCCCAGCAAATCCGGCAGATTCATCCAGAGCTTGCCGACCTGCGCGGGGTTTTCGTTCGCGCGCGCCCGCAGCTGACAGATCGTGTTGAAAGGCTGATGCTGAATCCCCGTGAGCGCGTATAGCCGCTCGCGGTATGGCGCAAGCTCTGCGAACGCCCGTTCGTGCGAGAGGTCGCGGTAACAAACCGGCGGCTCGAGCACCTCTCCGGCGTCCGATACAAAGCCGATATCCACTCCCCAGGAATCGATGCCGATCGTCGAGGACTCGAAGTTCACGCGAGCGTAATCCACCGCGCGGCGGCAGATCGAAAGGAGAGCGCCGAGGTCCCACTCTAGTCGCCCGGCGTTCTGGATGGGCGCATGCGGCGTCTGCTCGATGACCTCGAATCGAATCACGCCATCGCGCAGCGTGCCGGCGGCGAAGCGCGCAGACGTGGCTCCCAGGTCGATGGCAATAGCGCCTCTCATTCCGGCAGAACCTATTTCAGAAATCGGTTGAGAGTGACCCGGATCTCGGCGAGCCTCTCTTCTTCGCTCATGTCACGGCAATGATCGGATTCGTGGCCGTACACACAGTTTTCGAGGTGGGTTGAGAGCATCAGGAGACCGAATTGGTCGAGCGCGGCCCGGAGCGCGGCCACTTGCGTCAGGATGTCGACGCAGTATCGCTCGTCCTCCACCATTTTTTGGAGGCCGGATATTTGGCCCGCTATTCGGGCGAGCCGGTTTCTCGCATCGATGCTAACTGCCTCTTTCATGGATCGCCCCATTCAGAGTGTACGGGAACCCGGCTCCAGCATTTCAGAATTTGTTCGGAATCTACTTCCTGGGGAAGTAATTCGAGACTGTCCGAACGAAATCCGCGGGCGGCTTGAACCCGATGAACGAGCCATAAGGCTTGCCATCTGCGTTCATAACAAAGATCGCGGGAATGGTATTCACCGAGTATTTCTTTGCGATCGCGCCAGCGGCTGCGTGGTCTACGTTGAGCTTGACTGGGACAACCTGCCCCATGAACTGGATCACCTTAGCGTTCGGATACGTTTCGCGATCCAGCTGCTTGCAACTGCCTCACCAATCGGCGTAAAAGTCCACGACCATCGGTACGTGGCGCTTCTTGGCGAGGGCTTGAGCCTTTTTGAAATCGGTCTGCCAATGGATGCCGGATGCCGCGCAGATCGCCGCCGCTCCGAGCGCCATGGGCACGAGCCATGCTCGATAAGTTCTCATACCATCTACAAGATACGGGATAAGTCTATCGGGCTCGGCGAGCGGCGCCGAGAAAATTCTCGATTGCCACTCGGTCGGCCTCTGGAACCGGCCCGACGCTCAGCACTTTATCCAGGACCTTGACGCCCTCCGCGTAGTTCTTGATTCTCATCGTGATCACTCCATACCGCAGCAATCCGCGAAACTTCTGCATCGGCGTCTCTGCCAGATCGAGCGACTTCTTGAAGTAGGGCAAGCTCAGATCCAATCGAGGGCCAGACCTATAGGATTCTCCGATCCAAGCGTAGGCGTCGCACAGATCCTGTCGCCGCGCCCTAGCGTGCTCGGCCGCCTCGAGGAGCGTTCGAGCGCCTTTGATGTCGCCCCGGAACGCCTCGTACGAGGCGAGCGAGCAAAGAGAAGCTCCGTCTCGCGGATTTGCGGCAACTTTCCTCCGCAGCTTGGGCAGGAGATCGTCACCGTTCAGCGCCATGTTCATCGACTCGACCAGCATCGATGGCCACACGAGGCCGGCGGTCTTGCCCGTCATCGAGCCGCGGACAGACATGTACACGATCGATGCTCGCAGGCTGAGATCGTATCGCATCCTGAACCGGGCGATGTCCTTGTCGCTTCCCACCGATGTGAGCACGAAATGGCCGAGGGTGGGCGCCACGGCCGGGTTGGCGAGCATCCGGATGAGCCAGTTGTCCGTGCCGATCGCTTGCTCGGGGACCAGCACGATCAGCATGCGATTCGTGCGGTGAGCCAGCACTTTGGCAGCCGGCAAGGTGGGGGCACCAGCGCAGGTCATTGTCGGGCGCGGCGGCCAGGAGGCAAGCCAAGACGGGCCAAAGGGCACGCGTTAGCATGTTGTCCAAAGAGTATAAAACAGCCCCGAGTAAACTTCCCCGGATGGGTGATAAGACGCTGCGCCTGTACGACACGATGAGCCGGCAGGTGAAGCCTGTGAAACTTCTCGAGCCGGGGCATTTGCGCTTCTACTCGTGCGGTCCCACGGTCTACTCGTATGCGCACATCGGCAACTTCAGAACCTTTTTAACCGCCGACCTAATCGTTCGGACGGCGGAGGCGATCGGGTGGCGGGTGAGCTATGTCAGCAACATCACCGACGTCGGGCACTTGACCGAGGACGACGTCGCCGATGCCGCCGGCGAGGACAAGATGGAGCGCGCGCTGAGGTCGAAGGAGGGCGAGAACTTCCACAACGTTTGGGAGCTTGCCGAGTACTACGAAAGCGCTTTGCAAGAGGATTGGCAGCGGCTGAACCTGCGCGAGCCGATGGTGCGCCCGAAAGCCACCCAGCACATGCGAGAGCAGATTCTGGCGACCGAAGAGCTGATCGGCAAGAAGAGCGCATACGAAACACCCACCGGCGTGTACTTCGACGTCGAAAGCTTTCCTGGTTACGGGAAGCTCAGCGGCAACACCCAGGAGGGTCTGAAGTCGTCCGTTCGGGATGTTGTGGCCGATGACAACAAGCGACGGCAGGCCGACTTCGCGCTCTGGAAAAAGGACGAGAAGCACCTGATGCAGTGGTTCAGCCCGTATGGCTGGGGCTTTCCGGGCTGGCACCTCGAATGCTCTGTCATGGCGATGAAATACCTGGGCGAAACCATAGATCTGCATGGCGGCGGGGAGGACCTCATCTTCCCTCACCACGAGTGCGAAATCGCCCAGAGCGAAACCCTCTCCGGCAAGCCGTTTTGCGACCACTGGGTCCACACTCGGTTCCTGCTCGTCAACGGCGAGAAAATGAGCAAGAGGGCCGGCAACTTCTACACGGTGCGCGATCTTGTCGGGCGGGGCGCCGATCCTTTGGCGATTCGGTACGCGCTGATTTCCGGGGTTTACACCAAGAACCTCAACTTCACGGATCAGAGCCTGAGCGACGCCACGTCGAACGTGGAGCGTTTCCGCCGAGCGGACGCCGTTGTCGACGCGGCGCTCGATTCCGCCGGCGAAGGCCCGGACGTATTCGGAAGCACGCTCGAAGATCTATACGAAGAAGCGCTGGAGGCGATGCTGAACGATCTCAACACGTCGGTCGCATTGGCCAAGGCGCTCGAGGGCGCGCGGACGATCCTGCGTGAGGAAGGCACGATCTCGAAGGCGGCGGCTCAGAGCGCCAAATCGTTTTTAGACCGAGTCAATGCCCTTCTCGGGATCGTGCGTCACGACGTGGCGCTTCCGGTTACCGAGGCTGCTCCTGCCAAGCCTGCGATCGACGGGGCCCGGATCCAGGCGCGGATCGAGGAGCGGGCTGCGGCGAAGAAGGCGAAGGATTTCGCCCTCGCGGACGCGATCCGTCGGGAGCTCGATGCCGCCGGTATCGAGCTTCGGGATACGCCTGAAGGAACCGTATGGGTCGTGAAGACAGCCTCGCTGTCATAAGCAACCCTCTGGAAGCGAGCGAGGCTGCCGCGAGCCCTGAAGGTTGCGGGGATGAAATCCGATGAATACAAGGGATGACTGCAGCCATCGACGTTCAGGACCTGCGAGTGCGATACCGCTCGAAAAAAGGAAACTGGGTCCCAGCGGTCAACGGCTTGAGCTTCCAGGTAGCCCCAGGCGAGATCGTCGGATTCCTTGGCCCCAACGGGGCGGGCAAGTCCTCGACGCTCAAGGCGCTCATGGGGTTTGTCGAGCCCTGCGCGGGCGAATGCCGATTGTTTGGAGCTCCAGCGGGATCGCTGGAAGCGAAGAAGCGCATCGGCTATCTGCCCGAAGTGGCCATGTACTACCCATTCCTGACGCCCATCGAAACGCTCACCCTGTACGGGGAGCTTCAGGGATTTGGCGCCCGCGCCGCCCGCAAGGAGGCGGCGACGCTACTCGAAGTCGTAGGGCTGCAAGAGTCGGCCAAGAAGCTGAATCGAACCCTGAGTAAGGGAATGCTCCAGCGCGTCGGTATCGCCCAGTCGCTTCTCGGCTCGCCCGACCTGCTGATTTTGGACGAGGTGACGAGCGGGCTCGACCCGGTTGGTCGCAAGGAGCTTCGAGAGATACTGAAGGACCGGCAGCGTCAGGGCACGACGCTGTTCTTCTCGAGCCACGAGCTGAGCGAAGTGGACATGCTTTGCGACCGGATCCTGATCCTCGACAAGGGCTCGCTGATCGAAGAGCGGGGCGTGGAAGCCTTGAAGGATCAGCTTCGGCGGTACGTGCTGAAATACCACGGGCCGGCGATGATCATGGGCATCCCGGGCGAGGGCGACGAAAGCGAAGATCATGTCTTCGAGCTCCGCTGCTCGACGAAAGAAGATCTGATTCTCGCCCTGGAGAAAGTTCAGAAGTCGTACGGACAGATCATCGATATCGAATCTCGCGAGGGCTCGCTCGAGGAGTACTTCATCGACACGCTGGAGCGCGCAGCGTGAAGGCGAGGGTTTACAAAGCGCTCGCCAAGGCCGTGGTGCTGGAGTCGATACGGCGGAAGGACCTTTGGGTCGTTGCGATCCTCGGGTTCCTGATTCTAGTCAGCTCCGGGGCGCTTGGGCTCTTCGGCATCGGCGGCCTCGAAATCTTCGTGAAAGACTTGGCCGTATCGGTGCTTGGGCTTTTCTCGACGATTTTGGCGGTGCTTATCGCAACCCGCATGATGCCGGAGGAGATCAAGCAACGGACGCTTTATCCGCTGCTCGCGCGGCCGATAACTCGGCTGGATTTGATCATCGGCAAGACGCTCGGAGCGATCGCCGTAAGCTGGATAGCATTCCTGCTGCTTGCCGCGCTGACCGGCTTGGCGCTGGCCGGCTTCCATGTGACGTTCGAGCCGATCATGGCCCAATACCTGTTGGCCAAGATGATGGGCCTGGTCGTTATCTGCGGGCTCGGCGTGGCTTTCAGCACGCTCATGACTCCCTCGGCGGCCAGCACGATGTGCTTCGTAATCGTGTTCGGGTCGACGATGATCTCGCGGGCTCTGGTTATGGCTTACGAGTCGTGCTCGCCACTGCTCCAGTGGGTGTTCAAGCTTATCGACTGGGCGCTGCCGCAAGTCAGCTTGTTCGATCTGGGCGGTCGAGCCGTATACATGCATTGGTCGCCTGTGCCGATGTGGGTTATGGGTGCGCTCGCCTTGTATATGGCGGTGTACTTCGCAGGGGCGACCGGCCTGAGCTGGCTCAAGTTTCGGAGGCAGCCGCTCTGACGAAGTCCGTTTTGGCTGTCGCCGCTATTTGCGCCTGCGCTGTTGCCTGCGGAGGATGGATCGGCAACTTCGCCCAGGTGCTCAACCCGCCGGTGCGACCGGCCGGTCTCGAAGCTCACGAGACTTCCGCGGGCGCTTCGCTGCTTGGTCAATTTCGCGCGTCCGCCTCGGCCTGGCTGTATCTACACACCGACCTGTACCTTCATAACGGCGTGGAGATGCGGCCATTGTCGGACGCCGAAAAGCTGGCCGGACGGCACGGCGTGGGAGCGGCCGACGACGGACACGAGCAGCTTGCCGACGAGAACAACCTCGTTACGGTCGTCCCGGGCAAGGAACGGGACTTTCGGGGAGTGTTCGGCGACCTAGAAAGGGCGACGGCCGCCTACAAGAAAATGGAGGGTCACAAGCATAATGAGCCCGAAAACACGCTGCCACTCTTCCGCTTGATGACTCTCATCGACCCACAGTTCGTGCCTGGATGGACGATGGGAGCGACGATCATCGCTCGCGACGACGCTCGGACGGGCGAAGCCTTGAGCTACCTGAAACAGGGCTTGCGCGAGAACCCGGACAGCGTGGAGATTCTGAGCCAGCTAGGCTACTACGACATCACTCGCTGGAAGCGGCTCGACGAAGGCGCGGAATGGATGGAGCGGGCGAGAGCCTTCGGGTATGACCGCTTCAAATTCCTGGATGAATCCGAGCTCGACGCCCTTCGGTCGGTGTATCGCTGGCTGGGGCTGTGCTACCGCGATATGGCGCAGTTCGACAAGCTGCGTTCGGCGCTGAGCGAGGGCGCGCGGCTGTTCCCGGACGACGTCATTATCGCTCGGCTGCTAAACCCTCCTCCGATCATCCTTAGCGACTCGGCCAAGAAGGCATGGACGGCGCGGATCGAGAAAGCTGCAGGCTCACAGATTCGGTAACCTAGACTGGATGGCAGACGCCCCCTCCAAGATCCGGCTGAAAGTGCTCAGGCAGCACGATCGCGAGACCGAATCTTACTGGGAGAGCTTCGAGCTTCAATTCCGACCCAACATCAACGTCATTTCGGCGCTGATCGAAGTGCAGCGCAACCCTGTGACGGCAGAAGGAAACGCCACCAACCCCCCGACTTGGGAGGCCGCGTGCCTCGAAGAAGTTTGCGGTTCCTGCACGATGAACATCAACGGGATGGTGCGGCAGGCGTGCACTGCGATGATCGAAGAGGTCGGCGAGGTTCAGGGCGACACTTACGAGGTCGTTCTCGAGCCGATGAAGAAGTTTCCGGTCATTCGCGACCTAGTCGTCGACCGATCTCGGATGTTCGAGAATTTGAAGCAGATCAAGGGCTGGGTGCCGATCGATGGCTCTTACGATCTCGGCATGGCGCGGCCGCAAGACGATGACGTACGGCAGCTTCGATATGCGCTGTCCCGGTGCATGACGTGCGGGTGTTGCCTGGAAGCTTGCCCGCAGGTAAATGATCACTCGCCGTTTATCGGGCCGGCTGCGGTCGCCCAGACCCTCCTGTTCAATCTGCATCCGGTGGGCGAGACCCTCGAAGCCGATCGATTGGAGACGATGACCAGCGAGGAGGGCGTCACGGGCTGCGGGAATGCCCAGAACTGCGTGAAGGTTTGCCCGAAGTCGGTACCTCTTACCCGGGCGATCGCCAGGATCAACCGCGACACCACGGCGTTCAAGCTGAAGCAATGGATGGGGTTGGTGTAGGGAGAGAGCGTTCAGCCGAGGAAGCGGATGTTAGCCGCCGCGATCGACAGCACCCGGGAGCCTGACGTCATCGAACCAGCGCGATGTGCCGCGTCTCTGAGGGAGTACTCACCTCGATCCTTCTCGCGGCAGAGCAGGCGCGCACCTGGATCAGGTATAACTTTGCATTGAGGCCGTACGGCTCGTTTGCCGTTGACTGGAGCGCCCCACGGGACGCTGCACTGAGCGGTTGACGCGTCAGGCCTCATATCCTGAAATATCGAACGAACATCGAGGCCAAAACTTCAACGCATGCCGCTAGATCCAGAACTCAAAGCAAGCACCATCGCGGACTACGCGACCGTAACCGGAGACACAGGCTCCGCCGAGGTGCAGATCGCGATTTTGCAGGCCCGGATCACGCAGATCACGGACCACCTGCGAACCCATAAGAAGGACTTCCACTCTCGACGAGGGCTTCTTTTGCTTGTGGGCAAGCGACGACGGCTAGAAGGGTATCTGCGCAACAAGGACATCGCCCGGTATCGAGAGCTTATCAAGCGGCTCGGCATCAGGGAAGTCAGGCCCCGATAACGGAGGCAACTCAATGATCCATACCCACGAGTTCGAGGTGGGGGGCAAGACCCTCTCACTCGAAACCGGTCGGGTCGCCAAGCAAGCGGGAGGTTCCGTGCTATTGGGCATGGGCGAAACCGTAATCCTAGGCGTCGCCACCATGTCTGAAAACGCCCGCGAGGGCATCGACTTCCTTCCTCTTGTCTGCGACTACGAAGAGCGCAAATACTCTGTCGGAAAGATTCCCGGCGGGTTCTTGAAGCGGGGAGGACGACCTTCCGACCGAGCTGTTCTGACCAGCAGGCTTATCGACCGGCCGATGCGGCCGCTTTTCCCTAAAGGTCTGCGCAACGACGTTCAAGTGATCGCGATGCCGTTCGCGGTCGACCAGCAGAACCCACCGGACGTGCTCGCCATCACCGCTGCCGGCGCTGCGCTTGCAGTGAGCGACATTCCATTCAAATTCCCGGTGGCCGGCGTGCGTGTCGGGCGAATCGACGGCAAATTGATTCTTTTCCCGTCGGTGCAGGAGATCAAAGACGGCGATCTCGACCTCGTAGTTGCGGGCCACAAAGGCGCTATTTCGATGGTCGAGGCGGGGGCGATGGAAGTCTCGGAAGAGGACATGAACGCCGCCCTGCAGTTCGCTCATCAGGCGATCCGCGAGATCGTCGGTGAAATCGAGAAGTTCGCGAAGAAGGCCGGAAAGGAGAAGCGCGAAGTAACGCTCTTCAAGATCGACGAAGACTTGAAGAAGAACATCGAGAAGACTTACGGCAAAGAGATCGCCAAGGCTATTCAGAGCAAGGACAAGCTTGCGCGGGAGTCCGCGCTCGACGATCTCACGAAAGAGATCGTTGGCAAGCTTCAGCCCTCATACGCCGAAAGGCCGGACCTGCTGAAGCAGCTTCCCGAAGCGGTCGACAGCGTGGTCAAGGGCACCGTCCGCGAGCTGATTCTCAAGAAGGACCATCGGCCAGATGGCAGAAAGCTTGATGAAATCCGCCAGTTGGAGGCCGTCGCCGGGCTCCTGCCGAGAGTGCATGGCTCGGGGCTGTTCACGCGCGGCCAGACTCAAGTGTTGACAGTCGCGACGCTCGGTCTCCCGAACGATGCGCAGCAACTCGACGGACTCGAAGAAGAAGAGCCCAAGCGCTACATGCACTTCTATAACTTCCCGCCGTATTCGGTGGGCGAAGTCCGGCCCCTACGCGGCCCGGGCAGAAGGGAAGTGGGTCATGGCGCTTTGGCGGAGCGGGCGCTGCGTCCGATGATCCCGCTGGACGACCCGGAGTTTCCGTACACGCTGCTCCTGGTCTCGGAAGTCCTCGAATCGAACGGATCGACGTCCATGGCGTCGGTTTGCGGATCGACCTTGGCGCTCATGGACGCGGGCATCCATATCAAGGCTCCCGTGGCCGGAATCGCCATGGGGCTTATGTCGGACGGCAAGGTGTTCAAGGTTCTCACCGACATTCAGGGAATGGAGGACTTCTGCGGCGACATGGACTTCAAAGTCGCCGGCACCCGCGAGGGGATAACCGCTTTGCAGCTCGATACGAAGCTCGAAGGAATCCCGGAGGACGTACTCAGCCGGGCTCTGAGCCAGGCGAGAGATGCCAGGCTCACGATCCTCGACGTGATCGAAGAAGCGATCTCGGAGCCTAGAGAGACAGTCGGCGATACAGCTCCGCAGGTTACGACGATCCATATCAACCCCGAAAAGATCGGCGCGGTCATCGGCCCGGGAGGGGCGATGATCAAGAAGATCACTGGCACGACGGGCGCCTCTGTGGACATCCAACAGGATGGCCGAGTGCTCATCGGAGGCAGCAGCGGGCAGCAGGTTCGCGAAGCGATCGGCATGATCAAGGCGCTGACCGACGAGGTGGAGGTCGGCTCCGAGTTCCGCGGCAAGGTGACCCGAATCATGGGCCGCGGCGCCATGGTGGAGTATCTACCGGGCCGAGAGGGCATGGTTCCGAAGGACCACCTGACGGTCAAGGACATTCGCCGCATCGAGGATGTGGTGAACATCGGCGACGAGCTGAATGTGAAGGTTTTCGAGGTCGATAATATGGGCCGCATCAACCTCACGGCGCTCGGCGTTGCGCAAGACCTTCCGACTCTGGAAGAGAATGCGACTGCGACGCCTCCTCCTCCGGGTTCGCGCTCGGACGGTGGGCGTGACCGAGGGGACCGAGGCGGTCGCGGCAGAGACCGCGGTGGACGAGGCGATCGAGGCGATCGTGGCCCCCGGCCCGATCGGAACGACCGACCGATGCGCTCGGAGCGACCCGAGAGCAGAACCGAAGCCGCCCCGGCCGTACCAAGCTCGTTCCCAAAGCGAGAGAAGGCCGCCGAAGACGATAACGTCAACGCGCGTTTCCGACCGCGTCGCTAAAGTGCCGAATCCCCCTGTTCCGCTCCGGCGGAACAGGGGGATTTTTTTATTTCCCTACGAGCGCCGGCGTGCGAGCGAGAATGCTCTCCGCGATCTGCACTGCGTTTAGCGCGGCTCCTTTGAGGAGCTGGTCGCCTGCGATGAACAGGCAAAGCGCGTTCGGATTCGACGGGTCGTGACGGATCCGCCCAGCGAGCACATCCCCCTGGCCGCTTGCGTCCAGCGGAGTGGGAAACCGGTTGCGCTCGCGGTCGTCGATGACTCGAACGCCCTCCGCGGCTTCCAGAGCCTCTCGCACTTCCTCGAGATCGGGCGCCGGGCCGCCGAATTCGACGGTTACCGACTCGCTGTGAGCCCGCAGCACGGGCACGCGCACGCAGGTCACATTGACCCCGAGCTCGGGCATGCCGAGGATCTTTCGGGTTTCCAGGACGACCTTGGACTCTTCTTCATTTGCGCCATCTGGGCCGACGGGAGTGTTATGGCTGAATAGGTTGAACGCGTATCTCGTGTTGAGCTTGGACGCCGGCGGCTCGCCGCCTTGAAGCACGGCGGCGGTTTCTTCCTCGAGCAGACGCATCATGGCCGCGCCCCCGCCGCTGGCGCTCTGGTAGGTGCTCACGATCAGCCGCCGGATCTGTCCGAGCTTCCGGAGCGGATGGATTGCCATCGTTAGGATGATGGCTGTGCAGTTCGGGACTGCGATAAGCCGGCTGTTCGGCAATACGGTTTCAGCGTTGATTTCGGGCACTACGAGCGGGACGCTCGGGTCCATTCGGAAGGCGCTCGAGTTGTCGACCACAAGAGCGCCTGAGGCGACGGCGTAAGGAGCCAGCGCCTTCGAGCGGCTTGCTCCAGCGCTGAAGAACGCAAGGTCCACTCCCTCGAACGAATCCGGTCGGGCCTCCTCGACTGTGAGATCTGCGCCTTTGAATTTCAGCGTTTTTCCGGCGCTTCGCTCGCTAGCCAGCAGCCTCAAGTTCGAAATGGGAAGATTTCGCGTCTCGAATAGGCGCAAAAACTCGTTTCCGACGGCTCCGGTCGCGCCGACGACAGCGACCGAAAGTGGGTTTCTCACGCTTCATTAATACCATCGTGGGGCAGTTTCTTGCGCCAGACGGCCACTTCGCATCGTCGATTCGGATACAGGCACAAGTTCGTGGATCCATGACGGTTGATGTACACTCAAAATCGGTAGACGGGAGAGGCGGCGTGCGGGGAGACGTACTGGAAGCTCAAGTTGACATAAATTTCGATTGTGGGTCGACGCAGGGAACTCTGAAACGGACGGACGTTCCTGGCACGAATCACCTCCGCATCGAGAACTTTTCGGGCACGGTCGCCAAGACTTCGACGGGCACGGCCACAGTGCCGGCGGGGATGAATGCCCTGTGCATCAACCTCCGAGGCACTCTGATCGCGCGGACCGGCACGCTGTCCAAGCTGGTGCTCGCACCCCCTAGAAGCATCACCTACGTTCGAGGAACGAGGCTGATCATCCAGGCCGCGCGCGGAGAGCATCTCAGCCAACTCGTTCAGTGGCCTAGCGGCGTGATGCCTCTGCTGGACCACTGGATTCAGACTCGAATGCCGGGCAGGACACCCGGAGCGCCGATCCGGGCCATAGCCTGCAAGCCGATCGATCCGCACTTTCGCGATGCCATCTCCAGGCTAGACGCCGCGATTTCGACGCCGACTGAGCTCACGGAGCCTCTCGTCGTCTCGGTGATGTACGAAATCGTATCACGGCTCATGGTCGGCCTCGACCAGGTGCAGCTCGCAGCCGTTCCGATGGACCTGCCCGAGACGATCATGCAGCTCGTGAAGAAAGTGCGCGTGAGCCCGTCTGGCGCTTGGCCCCTGAAGGAAGCAGCCGATTTTGCCGGCTACTCGCCGTTCCACTTCTCGAGAGTGTTTAAGAACCTCGTCGGTTACGGGTTCCACGAGTATGTCGACCGCTGCCGCACGGAGTGCGCCGTAGAGCTGCTGGTGACGTCGGATCTGCCCGTCGATTTGGTAGCGAGCCAATGTGGATTTGGGACGACCCAAGGTCTCCGCGAGTCGGTCAAGGAATACTTGGGACTCGTGCCTTCCGAGCTGAGGGCGATTCCCGACTCGCCCGATTTCGATTAAGCCGGAATGCGGCGAACACGCAGAAAGCCACCGCGTCAATAATTGTGGACGCTCGTTTTGCGAGCGATGAGGTTGAGTTCGCTCAGCCGCACCAAACGCAAGGCCCTAGCTCCTGCCCTCGAAACCGGAGCGGGGCCTTTTGCGTTCCGCCGTCGCGTGAGATTTACCCCCGGTCGCGGCGGTCTCGGCGGTCTCGGTTATACGAGTCGTCTCGGCTGTCTCGGCGGTCTCGGTTATACGAGTCGTCGCGGCGGTCGCTGTGGCGACCCAGGATGTCGTCGCGGCGATAGCGATCGTTGGCGCGCACGTAGGTGTCCCGATCGAACCGGCGGTTGCGGCCCCAATCGTCGCGATCGTCGCGATCGTCGTAGCCGCGATAGCGGCGGTGGCCCGAGTTGTCCACGTCTTGCTCGTACCGATAGCCCGAATAAAGGGCGCCCAGTCCGCCTAGCACGGCGAGGTCCTTCTGGCCGGTAACCGCTCCATAAACACCTACCGCTGCCGAGCCGATGGCAAGGTTTTGCCACGTGTTTTGGTCGTGGTTGCGGTGCGATCTTCGGTGGAACTGCGCCGTCGAAGATGCGGGGAGAATCATGACGCCGACGAACAGCGCGGCAGACAACAGTTTTGCAAAGGTTCCTTTCAAATCGTCCTCCGGTGCAGAGCCGTGCGCGATCGCTTCGGCTCGGTGTCGAATACACCTTTTTTAACGCCGCTGCACGCTCGCCGTTACCGCTCGATGCGAAGTTGCGCGAATTGCGATTCAAGTTGTTAGGGAATTTGGAACCGGTTTATTTGCCTGGGAGCCTAGATGTATGGAACGCTGCCCGGTCCACCCGTTTCGGGAGCGTGTAACAAAGGAGAACACAATGGCAAATACAATTTACGCTTCCTTCGCCGACCCGACGATGGCGGAGCGCGCGGCAGGTGCGCTGCTCGATTTCGGCGTGCGCCCCGAGGACCTTACGGTTGTGAGGAGCTCGGACGCTGCCGTCCAGAACGTCGAGGGAGGAGCATCGATGCCGCCCAAAACGGGCGAGAGCATCTCTCGAACCGACTATACGACGACGGTCGCCGAGGACAACGTTCGCACGGGCGCCGTTACCGACATGACCGTGGACGATACGGATCTGGCGGACAAGAATTTGCGATCCAACGCGGCTATGGGGACCAGCGTAACGGACGATATCGGGATGCGGCGAGACGAAGCTTCTATACGCTCTCGCGATGCGATGGAAAGCAACCCGTCCGACTACGTGCCTGACGATAGCGACGAGGATGTGGATTCGACCGCCGTCGGCGAGATCGGCCACACCAACGACGGTTGGTCTGACGGGGCCGATGGAGCGACGGACCGAGATATGAGCCGCGACTACGACGCCTCACGGGCATCGGACGACCGCGACAGCGAGGACCGAGTTGCCGGGATCGAGAAGTCGGCGAAAGAGGGCATCTCGACGACGACCGGCGCCGATGCGGGCGTTGGCGCGGCAAAGGGCGCCGGATGGGGCCTCGGCGTGGGCATCCTGGCCGCGCTCGCTTCCATCGCGGTCCCGGGCGTGGGACTCGTACTTGGTGGCGGCGCTCTCGCCGCGGCGCTTGGAGGGCTCGTGGCGACCACGGGCGCTGGCGCGGTCGCGGGGGCGGTGACCGGGTACCTCAAGGACCAGGGCGTCGAAGAGCATGTGGCGCAGGACTATCAGAAGACCGTCGAGCAGGGCGGAGCCATGCTGGCCGTCAGCCTGCCGTCGGGACCTGTGGACGAGGCGAAGGGACGAGACATTCTGAGCAAGTACGGTGCGACGAACCTGAACGCTTACGCCGGTCCCGCAGCGCGCGGCTACATGGCGTAGCCTAATTTCGGGGGTCGACTTCCGGCCCCCGAACACCGAGAAAGCGCACCGATCCCCGAAGAATTACTGCGCTTTCTCGGTCCGCGATCCGACATTTATGCCAGTGGGCCTACTTGTGCGCCCGAGTATCGCGGATGACAATCAATTCATTCTTGTGCGCGTTGATCGCGCTCGGCTGCGCTTCATCGCCGGCCTATGGCCAAGATGCGCAGCATCCAGGCAAAGAGCTCGGGAACATGGACCTCGAGCAGCTTATGAAAGTCGAGGTCACGACCGCGTCGAAGAAGGCGCAACCGCTGTTCGACGTTCCAGCCGCCGTATCGGTCATCTCGGCCGAAGACATCAAACGAATGGGAGTGCGCAACATTCCCGACCTGCTGCGCATGGTGCCTGGGATGGACGTGTCGCAGGTGACGGCCAGCCGCTATGCGATTTCGGCGCGAGGATTCAATTTCGAATACGCGAATAAACTACTCGTGCTGGTCGATGGCCGGAGCGTGTACGAGCCACTATTCTCCGGCGTGTTCTGGGATGCCCACGACCTGCCGCTGGACAACATCAATCGGATAGAAGTCATTCGCGGCCCAGGAGGGACGATCTGGGGCTCGAACGCTGTCAACGGCGTTATCAACATCATCACCAAGAAGTCCGCGAACACGCAAGGCGGGTACGCCCAGGTGGGCGCAGGGTCGCAAGACAAGCTCATTGGGAGCGCACGCTATGGCGGGAAGTTTGGCAAGGACGGCTCCTTCCGCGTGTTCGGCCAGTATCGTGACGAGGCGCCCACGCTCACGCCATCCGGAGGCGACAACCTCGACGGCTGGACCGGCAGATCGGTGGGATTCCGGGCCGACTGGGGCCCCGCGACCAGTCAGATGATGGTGGAGGCCGGAGCGTACGGGAACGTTTTGGATCACCCCGCCGACCGGCCCTCGCTTACACCGCCGTTCAACGTGCAGGTTCCCTTTACGGAACATGCAACGGGCTCGTACGTGAACGCGACCTGGCAAAAGACGTGGAACTCGGGCTCGAAGACGACCGTCCAGGGGTACTTCGACCGCAGCAACCGGGATATGCACGAGATCTACGAGGCTCGGGACACGTACAACCTGGACGTCGCCAACCAAGTCGCTCTCGGCAAAAACTCTATCGTATACGGCGCCGGATATCGCACCAATCAAGACCGCACGATCGCCACCTCTATCGTGTCGTTCACGCCCGCGGACGCCAGGCAGGACCTTTACAATTTATTCATCCAGGATGAAGCCTCGATTGATGCCAAAGACAAGCTGACGCTCGGGCTGAAGGCCGAGCACAATCAGTTTTCCGGCTGGGAGCTTCAACCGAACGCCCGGCTAGCGCATAAGTTCGACGCGAACCGGATGGGCTGGCTCGCCGTTTCGAGGGCCGTCCGGACCCCGAACCGTTCGGACGATGACGCGACGATCAACGCCGAGGTTGTTCCGACTCCTCAGAACCTGCCGGGTCTTGTCCAGTTCGAGAATTCGGACATCTCGTCCGAGGCTCTGGTGGCTTATGAAGCCGGTTACAGGGTCAACTTCAAGGAGAAGCTGCTGGTCGACACGTCGGCGTTTTACAACGACTACACGAACCTGCGCTCGACCGAGCAGCTTGCGCCGTTTTTCGATCCCTCGCCGGTACCGCACCTCGTCCTACCGTTCCGATACATCAACGGCCTGAAGGCACGAACAGCCGGCCTGGAGGTCGAGGCGCGCTACCACCCCGGAGGAGCCTGGAGCTTCGGAGGAGCCTATGCCTACCTTTCGAGGAGGTTCCGGCACGATGCGGGGAGCATGACGGACTTCCAAACGGACATCGACGTTACGCCCCGCAACATGGCGAACGTTTACGCTTCATACCAGCCGTCGGAGAAGTTTCTATCGAATGTTCAGCTCTATTACACGGACGCGAAGGTGTATTCGTCGGCGGGAGCCCTTAGCGGTTCTGTGCCGGCCGGGTTTCGCCTGGATGCCAATTTCGTCTGGAAGGCCTCAAAGTCACTGGACTTCAATCTGAACTTCCAGAACCTCTTGACTCCACGGCGACCGGAGGCCACGACGGTAGGATTCTCTATTCCTGGACAAGTCGAGCGCAGCGTGTTCGCAGGAGTTACTTGCAGGTTCTAGCCGGGCTCATGAACATTCGCAACCTCGCGGTCGCGCTGTTGTGCGGTGCGTTCCTCGGCTCGGCTGACGGCCGGATGAACGGCGAGTACGAGATCAAGGCCGCCTTCGTGGTGAGCTTTCCCAAATACGTCGAGTACCCCGGGAGTTTCGACCAGATCGTCGTGGGCATTTTGGGCGACGACCCGTTCGGTCAGCAGATCGACGCGGTGGCGTCCTCCAAGTCGATCGGCGGACACCCCTTCGTCGTGCGGCGTCTGCGCAACGAAAGCGAGGCCAAAGGCTGCCAAGTGGTTTTCGTGTCCTCCTCGGAAAACGAGCAAGGCAAGCGGATCGCCTCCGACTTGCGGGGAAGCCCGGTGCTGACCGTCGCGGATTTTGCCGGAGCGGCTCAGAAGGGGCTCATGATCGGCTTATTCCTCGAGCAGAACAAGGTCCACTTCGACATCAACAATTCGAGCGCAAAAGCAAGCCACCTGACGCTGAGCGCGAATCTTCTT
The DNA here is from genome assembly GCA_025934835.1 of Fimbriimonadaceae bacterium. Lineage (GTDB taxonomy): Bacteria > Armatimonadota > Fimbriimonadia > Fimbriimonadales > Fimbriimonadaceae > Fimbriimonas. Next base: position 10,234 of record JAICWL010000041.1, on the reverse strand, counting down.
AAGCTAGCCAGGCAGGTCTACTGATGGTCCGCTCATACCGCCCGTCCCGATCGATCAAACAAAAGCTGACGCTGATAACGATGCTTGCGAGCATGGCCGCACTGCTGCTCGCTTCGCTGGGAATGATGTCCTACGACTTGGCCACGTTCCGGTCCAGCATGTTCCTCGATCTGCGCACCAAGGCTCGAATCATTGCCGCGAACAGTACGGCGGCGCTTTCGTTCGACGATGCGAAAATCGCCAACGACTCTTTGGCGGCGCTGTCGGTGGAGAAGGATGTTATCGGAGCAAGGATCTTCCGAAGCAACGGGGCGACCTTCTGCTCGTTCGCAACGAGCCCCGCCAGCTCCAAGCTGCTCCCCACTACCGGCAAGGGCCGGTCCGAGGGTTCGGACCTTCACAGCGTTTGGGTGTACGAGCCGATCGATGACAAGGGTGAGCACCTCGGAACGATATATCTGCGGGCGACGCTGAGTGGCTGGTACGAGCGACTGTTCGCGTACTTGAAGATTGTCGCCTTTCTGCTGGGGCTCGCGGGCGCGGCGGCATACGTCGTATCGATATTCCTGCAGCGAGCCATTACCCGGCCGATTTTGGCATTGCAGTCCACGATCTCTCGCGTCGCAGACGATCAAGCGTATGGTGTGCGCGTGATGGAGACCACCGACGACGAAATCGGAGTTCTGATCGGTGGTTTCAACGCCATGCTGGCGGAGATCGAAAAGCGCGACGGCGAGCTGAGCCGCTCGCGCGACATGCTCGAGGCTCGGGTCCGGGAAAGAACCGTGGAGCTCGAACGTCAAATCGAGGTGCGGACCAAAGCCGAGCGAGACCTGGCGGACGCCAACGCGGACCTCGAAGTTGCGGTCGATCAGGCGAACCGTCTGGCCGAAGCCGCGCAAGCAGCAAGCAAGGCCAAGTCCGAATTCTTGGCGAACATGAGCCATGAGATCCGCACGCCGATGAACGGCGTGATCGGCATGACCGAGCTGATCCTCGCGACAGATTTGACCCGCGAACAGTTCGACTACGCGCGCACCATCAAAGCGAGCGCCGACAGCCTCTTGGCGATTATCAACGATATTCTCGATTTCTCGAAGATCGAGGCCGGAAAGCTTACGATCGAGGCGACGGAATTCGACCTGGTCGGAGCGGTCGAGGAATCGGTCGAGCTGTTCGCCAAGGCAGCCAACGAGAAGTCGATCGAGCTGAATTGCAGCATTCACCCATCGCTCCCTCCGAGGGTCATCGGAGACGCGCTTCGAATTCGGCAGATCCTGACCAACCTCGTCGGAAACGCCGTGAAATTCACCGAAGAGGGGGAGATCAACGTCGAGGTGAAGGTCATCGCCGAGGACAACTCGACGCTGCAGATACGCATCTCCGTACGGGACACGGGTATCGGGATCCACCCGGATCGGCACGAGCGCGTTTTCGCCAGCTTCACGCAGGCAGATGGCTCGACCACGAGGAAATACGGCGGAACGGGTCTCGGGCTCACGATCTCTCGGCAACTCGCGAACCTCATGGGCGGCGACATCGGCCTCGTCAGCGAGGTTGGGAAGGGATCGACGTTCTTCGTGACTCTTCCGATCGCGAAGGCCGCCAGCTCGGCGCCAGAGGAGAGCCCGTCTCCGTTGAAGGGGATCAAGGTGCTCGCGGTGGACGACAATGCGACGAATCTCGCGATCCTGATCGGCCAGCTTCACTCATGGGGATGCAGCGTCGCGACGGCGAACTCCGGTGCGAAGGCACTCGGTGTGCTCAGCGCAAATCGAGACTTCTACGACCTGATCGTGCTCGACATGCAAATGCCCGGTATGGACGGAGTCGAAACAGCGGAAGCTGTCCGGAACGACCTCAAGATCAAGGATATTCCGATCATCTTGTTGTCTTCTATCGGCGCCAGGGGGTCGATTTCGGAAAAGGCTCTGAGTCGATTCAGCTCTGTGCTTACGAAGCCGGTTCGTCTGTCGCACTTTCGCCAGTCGATCATCGACGTGCTCCAGGAGCAGCAGACCCGCAAAATACATCCGGTCGCGGCCGAGACGGAGGGTTCGATCGAGGGAGTGCGCGTCCTGCTCGCCGAAGACAACATCGTAAACCAAAAGGTCGCCACGCAGATTCTCCGCAAGGCAGGCTGCGAGGTCGTCCCGGTGAACAACGGCGAGCTCGCCGTCGAGCAGATGTACCAACTGGCTTTCGATATCGTGTTGATGGACTGCCAAATGCCGGTGATGGATGGCTTCGAAGCCACCATTGCGATTCGAACGTCGAAGGAGCCTTGGGCCAAAGTGCCGATCATCGCGGTGACTGCGAACGCCATGAATGGGGATCGCGAGTTGTGCCTCGGTTCCGGCATGGACGACTACATAACGAAGCCACTGAAGCCTGCCGATCTTGTCGCTGCGGTAGCTCGATGGACGGAACAGACGCGCAAGCGAGTGGCTTAGCCTTCGCCGGCGAGGTTCTTGCGCCTTTGAATGAAGCCGGCCAGTGCGGGATGCGCGCTGTCGGCGGCCAAGGATTTTCGGCCAGGCTCGGTCGTGAGCAAACTCTGGACAAGTGCGTCAGCGAATTCACCCTCCGAATAGGGGTCCAGGCTCGCCAGGGCCAACTGCAGGTTTGGAGCGAGAGCCGCCCTGCCGGCGGCAGCGCGGGCGGCGTCCAACCGCAAGTCGCCGTTATGCAGGTCGTCACCGATAACTTGCATGGCCTGGGCAGTCGTGAGGCCAGACGCCACGCTCAGGCGCACCTTTTCGTCCGCTCCAGGTATCTCTAGCGCGGTGTCGCCGCACATCCTAAGAGCCTGGACAATGTTCGAGCGGACCGCCGAATCCGGGTCTGAGGCAAACTGCCACAGCAGCTTAGCGGGAGCGATTGGATCGGACTCGTGCTGGCCGATCCTGCCCAGCCCTAGCGCGGCCTGAGCCCGCTCCTGAGTGGGAAGCGCCACTTGGCGCAAAGTTCCGGACATGAGGTCCAGCGTCGAGGGATCGCCGATGCCGGCGAGGGCGCTGATATAGGCGGGCTTTTCTTCCGCCGGTGAATCCTCGAGCTTTTGCTCCAGCTTCGCGACCGCCGCGCGGTCTCCGATCTTGCCCAGGGTATCTGCAGCGGCGAGACGCGTGTCCTTGTCTGCATTATCGAGCTCGGGGAGGATATATGGCACGGCGGCGGGCCCGGCGGCCACGAGATTTGCCTCCGCATTGTTGCGAGCGTCGGCTGCGGCGAGCTGTTTCACTTCCAGCGGATAGGCTCGCGGTCCGCACGAGCTGAGCGCCTTCGAAATCGCGAGGAGCTGGAAGCTGCCGGTCGCATTGAGCTGGGCCGCCACGGCATCGGGATGTGTGCCGGCGACGTGCAGAAGAGAGGCGGCGAGCGCTGTGCGCGCTTCGGCATCGAAATCCGCGAGCAGAGTCGTGCACAGCTTGGCGAGCTGCGGGTCATTATATCGGCCGATGTTCTGGGCCATTTCGACACGCTGCTCGTGTGTCAGGACCTTCTTAAAGAATTCGCTGATGTCGGGCCGCTCGGACGCGTCGATGAAGAATTGGCGTTGAGCCTCGCTTTGGGGGCCCGTGGCGATAGCCACGTCACGGCGGGTCGTGTAGCCGTTCCAGAGCACCAAACCCACTCCAAGTAGCCCTATATAAAGCAAAGATCGGAGTGTCCGGGCTACTCGCCCTCCTCCGCGACTTTGCTTATGCGTATGATCCATTTACCCGGAATATTTGCTGGGCAGTCGGCGAGCGCGTCGCTCAAAGGATGGATTCCGCTCTCGCCGAGGAGAGGCACTGGATGATTTCGATTGCGATCGTATACCTGGCTGTAGCGGCTCTATTCTATGCGGCCGCCGTACGGTCGGCGAGGCCCACGGAAGACAAGACGTCCCGCTAGGCCCGCCGAACTTCACTGAAGATCAGAACTGAACCTTCACGTTCTCGCGCTGCGCGGGCTCCTCGATTTCGAACAGCTCTTTCGGCTTGAAGTTGCCGCTGCCCGCAAAGAGATTGCCCGGGAACGTCTCGATCTTCGTGTTGTAGGCCGTCACGATGTCGTTGTAGTACTGCCGCGCGAAGGCGATCTTGTTCTCCGTGCTCTTGAGCTCTTCCTGAAGCGAGAGCATATTCTCGTTCGCTTTAAGCTCCGGGTACGCCTCGCTGAGGGCGAAGATGCCGCCGAGCGCCTGCTGTACCTGCCCCTCGGCCTGGGCCTTTTCGCCGACGGTCTTGGCGGCGAGCGCCTGATTGCGAGCCTGGATCACCTTCTCGAGGGTGTCCTGCTCGTACTTCATGTACCCCTTGACGGTCTCGACCAGGTTTGGAATGAGGTCGTATCGCCTCTTTAGCTGCACGTCGATCTGACCGAACGCGTTGCCGGTCTGGCGCCGCAAGGCGACCAGGCTGTTGTAGGTGCTGACGGCGAAAATCACGATGGCCGCCAGGACGACGATAAGGACGATCACAGCTGTCATTCAGTTATCTCCGGACTCCTTCTTGCTACGACCCGCAACATCGGCGGGTTGCGATTCCTCACGATAGCACGGCTCGGGACCTCACGGGGTAGGAGTGCTCTTTCGCGTCAGGGTCACCGGCGGCCGCTCTGGAAAATTCGGGTCGATGAAAGAGAGCGTTCCATCAGAATTTGGAACGAGTTCCATAGGCTTTGAATAGGCGTTGCGGACCTCTTGCGGTTCAGCCTCGATTCGGTGACCGAGGATATCCTGGATTTCGAGCAGGGCGCGGCCGCCTGAATAGCTCACCGAGCCCTCCTTGGGCAGGTCGGATTCGAACAGCTCGAATCGGCGGTTCGGATGGATTGTGACGACCACCTTCTCCAGGCTGCGCAAGACTGCCGGGTCGGTGCCGGGTGCAACGTGGAGCTTGCGAAGACCGGTCCAGGTGCCAGGGTAGTCGAAGCTCGGCCCACATGCGAGCCCCCCGAGGAGCAGCAGTGCGGCGGATATAATTCGACTAATGGCCGCCATTTCGGAAGCAGTGTACACGTCGATGGGCCTGAACCCGGACGAGTATGCGAGCATCCTGCGGCTGCTCGGGCGCGCCCCGAGCCACACCGAGCTTGGCATGTTCGCCGTGATGTGGAGCGAGCACTGCGGATACAAGTATTCGCGGCCCGTGCTTGCATATTTCCGCCGCTACAAGGAAGCGATGGAGGGGAGCGGCCTGGAGAACGCCGGCATCGTCGACATCGGTGACGGGCTGGGCGTGACCATGAAGGTGGAGTCTCACAATCACCCCTCGGCCGTAGAGCCCTACGAGGGTGCGGCCACGGGAGTCGGCGGGATCATTCGGGACATCCTCACGATGGGGGCGAGGCCGATCGCATCGCTGAATTCCCTTCGATTCGGTCCGATTCGCGATGGCGAGGCGCCCCCGGAGGTCGTGCGGCGCAACCGGTATATCTTCGAGCATGTGGTCGCGGGTATCGCGGGTTACGGCAACTGCGTAGGTGTGCCGACTGTCGCGGGCGAGGTGGGATTCCATCCCAGGTATAGCGGAAATCCGCTTGTCAACGCCATGTCCGTGGGCCTGCTGAAATTGGACGAAGTGACGACGGCGGCCGCTTCGGGCCAAGGGAATCCCGTTCTGTACCTGGGCTCCGCGACCGGCAAGGACGGCATCCACGGGGCAACTTTCGCCAGCGACGCGCTGGGGGAAGACAGCGACGCAAAGCGGCCGAACGTTCAGATCGGCGATCCGTTTGCAGAGAAGCTGTTGATCGAGGCCACGCTCGAGGCTCTCGGGACCGGCGCTATCGTTGCGATCCAAGACATGGGAGCCGCAGGTCTCACTTGCAGCACCGTAGAGATGGCCAGCAAAGGGAACGTCGGGATGGACATCGATCTCGACCTTGTTCCGATGCGCGAGGCGGGCATGACCGCCTACGAGCTGATGTTGAGCGAAAGCCAGGAGCGGATGCTTGCGGTCGCGAAAAGGGGAAGGGAAGGGGAAGTCCTCAGCGTATTTCGCAAATGGGGGCTGAAAGCCGAAGTCATCGGCGAAGTTCTCGACGAGCCGGTGCTGACGATCCGCCGGGCCGGCAATGTGGAGGCGCGGCTCGACCCACGGCTGCTCACGGATCATTGCCCGGTGTATTCCACGCCCTCGAGCGCGCCGGATTATTTCGAGAGGGCCGCAAGGTTCGACCCATCGTCCTTGCCCGAGGTCGACCTGCTGGCCGCGCTGCCGAAGCTTCTTGCGAGCCCGGACATTGCTTCGAAGGTGTGGGTGTACGAGCAGTACGACCAGCAGGTTCAAACGCAAACCGCCGTGCTGCCGGGCGAGGCAGACGCCGCGGTGCTGGCGCCGCGCGGCACGAAAAAGGGGCTGGCGCTCAAAATTGACGGCAACGCTCGCTGGACCCGGATGCACCCCTACCGCGGCGGGGAGCTTGCAGTCGTCGAAGCCGCTCGCAACGTCGCCTGCACGGGCGCGGAGCCGCGAGCCGTCACGGACGGCCTGAATTTCGGGAATCCGACGAACGAACATGTCTTTTGGCAGTTCGAAAATGCCGTTCGGGGCATAGCGGACGCCGCCGACGCCATGGGGACGCCGGTCATCAGCGGGAACGTGAGCTTCTACAACGAGAGCGACCTGGGAGAGGTTCCTCCCACGCCGGTCATCGGCATGTTGGGGACTTTGGAGCGAGCAGAAGACCGACTCGAGGCTGCTCCATCCGAGGCGTGCGACCTGTACCTGGTCAGTGTCCCAGTCGCACTCGAGCAGCAAGGTCTCGGGGCGAGCTCCCTCGCATCCGAGATTTTGGGAATCGAGGACGGCTATCCGGAAGCACCGAACGTGCCGGGAGAAAGGGCGCTCTGCGGCGCCTTGGCGGAGGCCGCGAAGCGGAACGTCATCTCGAGCGCGCACGATTGCAGCGATGGAGGGCTCGCCGTCGCTCTGGCGGAGATCGCGATCATCGGAGGGCTGAGCATCGATGCGGGTATCGGCTGCTCGGGGGTCAGGAAGGATGCCGCGCTGTTCGGCGAGGTACCGGGGCGAGTAGTCGTGGGATCGAAGTCCGCTCCGGAGCTCGAGAACATCTTTACGGGCCGTGGACTGAAAGTCGAGAAGCTAGGAAGCTGTCGTCCGGGGTCGGATCTGCGCCTGCGACTAGGCGAAGAAACGCTCGATTGGCGGGTGAGCGAGCTTGCGGAAAGCTACCGATCGAGCATTCATCGGATAATGTGCTCGTAGTGCGCTCCGAGATGGAACAAAGGTTCGTCAAAACTGTGGGTAGAGCAAGATGAAACGAATGCGAACTGGATTGATCCTGTTTTTTGTGGCCTTGAGCGTTGTGGGTTCGGCGCAATCGGCGCCGGACGCCCGTGACTACCAGCGAAGACTCATCGACGCGACGAACACGTACAAGAGCGGGGATCTGCAAGCCGCACTCGACAGCTTCGAAAAGTTGCACGGGGAAGATCCCTCGAACGTGGACGCAGATGCGTGGCTCGGCTTTTTGTATCTGAGGACGAACCAATCGGTAAAAGCCATTCCGCTGCTCGAGGCCGCCGCCAAACAGCGGCCGAACGACCTGGAAGTGCTGAACAACCTCGGCAACGCCTACTTCATGAACGGCGACGACGACAAGGCGCTCACACGGTATGGCGAAATAGAAAAGCTGAACGACAAGTTGTTCGAGCCGTACTACAACACCGGCAATATTTATCTGCGGCGCAAGAATTTTTCGGACGCCATCAACGCGTTCACAAAAGCGAAAGCGGCCAAACCGGACGACCCTTATGTCCTGAACAATTTGGGCGTCGCCTACGAGGGGCAGAAGGATTATGAGAAAGCGGCGACTGAATTCGAGGCCGCGTCCAAGATCGACCCAACGAACACCACGTTCGCTCGGAACGCCGGAATGACCTTGATCCGGCTGCACCACACGGCGGAAGCGATTCCGTTTCTCGAAGTGGCGGCGAAGGGGGACAATGCCGATTCGTCGGTGGTCCTGGCACTCGGCGACACTTACTCCAAGACCAATCGCCGCGCCGACGCGCTGAATTATTACGAGGGAATCAAAGACCGGATGGGGAGCAACGCCTCGTTCTGGTTCAACCTGGGGGTGCTGAGAGATCAGAATAATAATCCGAGCGGCGCAGAGGAAGCCTATCGCAAGGCGCTCGAGCTGAATCCGAACGATCTCGATTCGATCAACAACCTCGGGCTGTTGCTGTACCGCGAGCACCACTACGACGAATCCGCGACGCTGTTCGATAAGCTGTCGGGCCTGAATCCTGGCTCCGTTTCGGCGAAGCTGAATCTGGCCGCCTCCTACGCCAAGTCGGGCAGTTTGCCGAAAGCGATCGAAGTGTGGAAGACGGTCATTCGCTCCGATCCCAGCAGAAACCTGGTTCGACTGGATCTTGCGAACGCGCTATGGGACGCCGGCGACTACGACGGCGCTCTGTACCACTACAAGCAAGCGCTGGCACGCGAGCCTAACAGCGCCGAGGCGCTGAACGGCATCGGCCTGTATCATCTGCGGCAGTCGAAGCTCGCCCAAGCGGAGGCCGCCTTCCGATCCGCGATCGAGGCCGACCCGAAAGACGTTCCGGCGTACAACAATCTCGCCATCACTCTGGAGAGAATGAACCGCCGAAAACAGGCAATCGCGGTTCTGGAGCGAGCTCAAAAGATCAACCCTGCCGATGCGGACGTTACGAAGAATCTGCAGCGTATGAGGTCGTCGGGCTAATTGCGCGTTCACCTCGTCGTAAACCACCACCGGTCGGATGCGATCGAGGCAGCAATCCAGTCCGCCAAATGGATGCAGGAGCGAGGGATCGAAGCTGCTGTCGAAGCCGAAGTCGGCAGCTTCTTCGATCTCCCGTCCGTACCGTCCTCCAAGGTCGGCGACGCCTCCTTGGTGGTGGCTTTCGGCGGCGACGGCACACTGATCCGGGCCGCCCATTTGTGCGCCGCCGCGGGGACGCCGATCCTCGGCGTGTACTTCGGTAGGTTCGGCTTCGTCACCCAATGCACCTTCTCGGAGCTGGGTGCATGCCTTAGCGCGTTCATCGATGGCAAGGCTCGACTCGAGACGCGGATGATGGTGCGCGCGGATCTCTTGCGCGCGGGCCAGGCCGTAGCCGCCCAGCATGCTTTGAACGAAATCGTGCTTCAGCGGTCGGTAACCTCCCGCATGATGACGTTCAGCGTTCAGATCGACGACCGCCGGCTCACGGCTTATCCGGCGGACGGCATCATGCTGAGCACACCGACGGGGTCGACCGGCTACAACTTATCGGCCGGGGGCCCGATCGTCGATCCGAACGTCCAGGCGCTGCTGATGACCGCTTTGGCTCCTCATACGCTTTCGGCCCGGACCCTCGTGTTGCGGCCGGACTCGATTATTCGGCTCAAGGTGATCAGTGGCGGGGACTCGGTGCTCTCCGCCGACGGGCAAAGCCGGCTGCATCTGCTCGAAGGTGACGAGATCGTCGTAACCCGCTCGGACCTGACGACCAAGCTGGTCAGCGTGGAGCAAGACGACTTTCTAATGAAACTCGGCGAACGTCTCTTCTGGAGCCGGAGCGCGTTCGGAGAGTCGTCTTGAGCGGCGAGCAAACGCTGTTGGAGGTTCACGACGCGCTCGTGGAGTTTCCCTCGGAGGGCGGGGTAGTGCGGGCCCTGGACGGCGTTTCGCTGAAGGTGGATCGGGGTGAAACCCTGGCCGTCGTGGGCGAATCCGGCTGCGGCAAGACGACTCTCGCACGGGTGATTCTCGGCCTGCAGCCTCTAACTTCAGGGCGCGTCGTGCTGGAGGGAGAGCCGGTGCGAGGCGCTTCACGGTCGATGGGGGAGAAGGTTGGGATGGTCTGGCAAGACCCATTCGCCAGCCTGGATCCCAAGTGGCGCGTCGGCAAATCCGCGATCGAGCCACTCGTAGTGACCGGTAAGCGCGGCAAGCCAGAGCCGATATTCGAGGAAGTCGGGCTCGACCCGAAGATGGCGAGAAGGTTTCCGCACCAACTTTCGGGCGGCCAGCGGCAAAGGGTCGCGATCGGCAGAGCGCTGGCTCTCAAGCCTCCGCTGGTCATTTGCGACGAGCCAACAGCCGCTCTCGACCTGAGCATTCGGGCGCAGATTCTCAATTTGCTCAAAGAGATCCAGCGCGTGCGGAACTGCTCTTTCCTTTACATATCGCACGATCTCATGACCGTTCGGTTCTTGGCCGACCGCGTGGCCGTGATGTATCTGGG
>JAICWL010000123.1 GCA_025934835.1 Fimbriimonadaceae bacterium | reverse complement strand
GCCTTGTACAGCCACCCCTGGAAGCAGGCGGCGTGAAAATGGTGAGAAAACGACCACGCACGGCGCTGATGGTGCGCCTTCTTTGCAACGACGAAGTTGCGCAGGGCCACGAGTAAATAAGCCGCCGAAGATTCGGCCCTCCGGGACAGAGCGTGTTCAGAACCGGCGCCGGCCCCGCCGCATCAAGCTTTCGGGGCCGTCTTGTGTGCGCTCCGTCGGTGAACGTTCGTCTAGTTGGGGGAAGGATGATCGACATGATCGATCACCAGCACCGGCACTGCCGTCTTCTGTGCCTCCAGTTTCAAGTCCAGCTGCTCTTGAATGGCGGTGAACAGCGGCGGCGCAGGATTGGGGTCGTCCGCCGACGGTGGAGGAACCTTTACCCCCATGCCTGCGAACTGCGAATCGTCCGGCGTCCACTTCAACGTGAAATCCCAGCGCCCGGTGAGTCCTGTCTTGTCCACGACCGGCCGATCGAGCACCGCCGACTGCATAAGTCCAGTGAAGTTCTGCATGGTGGCGTTCATCACGTGCAGAGTGCCGATGGGTCCGAAGAAAAGTCCCGGAAGCCCGTTCGGGTTGGAGGCGTTCTGCTTCAGCTTCGGCCCGTCTTTGCCTACCGTCAGCACGTAGGCCCCCATCTCCTTCTGGTCTTTGTGGAACTTCAGCGCGAACCGATCCGCCAGAAGCTTCTGCACCATCTCTTTCAACTGATCGCCGTTGGGCTGCCCCGGCGTGTCGGGCTTGGCGGTGATGTCCCATCTATCCGAATGGAACCAGTCCGGAGCGCCAAGAATTTGTTTGTCCTGAATGTCGTATGCAAACTTCACCAGACCTGCGAGCGAAAAGTTGACCACCTGCATGTCATTCCCGCGCCAGACCAGGAAGGTCCTCTGCTCGTCAGGCTTCGTGGGCTTGATGGTTGCCACCTCGAATGTGGGGTGCGCGTCGGCCGCCATCGGCGGAATCTTCGGCGGAGGAGCCGGCATCGCCCACTCCGTTTCCGGGGTGGCACGCTCGAACACCAGCGGCAGCGAATGATCCCCCTGCGTACTCGTTCCGCTGATCGAATTCTTGTCCGCGGACATCTTTCCTTCATATTTCAAGCTGATGAAATCGATCCCGTACTTCAGCGTCCCATCATCGAAGCTGATCGAACTGGTCGCAATCCCCTGGCCGCTCTGGTCGATGCTGTAAAACATTCCGTGCAGTGCGCCCTTGTCGTCCTTCGTAATCTTCAGCACGGTGCGCAGATCGTGCCCGCCCGGCGCGTGCAGGGTGGCCTGCCACGTCCCTTCAATGCCGCCCGTAGCCGCGGGAGCGGCTGCCTGCGCCCATACCTGTCCACTGACGCAGGCACACAGCGCCAACCCCAGGGCCCATCCCACCACTGTCCTTCTGCTTACATCCGTCATCGGACACAACTCCCTCTCGGATTGCATTCACGATCGAACCGCTGCAAACCATCAATGTAGCTCGATGCTGGAAGGATACACCCGTCAGACAGCGGTTAATACCTTCTAGAGACGTCACGCGCCGTAAATTCGTTCTTGCAGGCGGATCCGTGGACGAAAACGTGTATTAAAGCCGCCCAGCTTCTTCGCGTAAGCCTCTTGGCTTGGCGGAAAGAGATGATGTACGGCAAGGAAACAGACTGGATCTACGCCAGTAGCCGCAGCGAAGGAAAGACTTTGCGGGTTGGAAACGTGCTGGGTTCGCCTATCTCTATCCGGCGGCCGTGAAGGGGGGCGTTTTCCGCTCCGCCAAGGTCAAAGTGATGAGGATGAATAAGAAGAAAGGGAAAAAAGATCGAGGTAGAGATACCAATCTACTTCGACAAAACCGGCAAAAGGGTAAAGCGCTTCGGCTTTCACCAGTTCCGCCACAGCCTATCGAGCTTCCTTACCACGAAGAAGAAGGTCGACCACAAAACGGCGCAAGCTGCATTACGTCAGGGCAGAGTAGAGTTCACCCTGAACAAATACGCGCGGACCGATAAGGAGGAATTTCCAGGCGCGCAGAACCGGATGCGGGACGCGATCTTCGACGCTCCATCCCAGGCGGTTCAATGACCTTGGGTGAATTGGATTGGGTTTGGCAGATGTAAGCCATTGAAAATAAATGGTAGGCACGATTGGATTCGAACCAACGACCTCTTCCGTGTCAAGGCGTCTATTACCCATACTTTCAACAACTTACAAGGCGCTGGAGACTGCCGAACAGCGTCGAAATACGTCGAAGCCGGGATTCTAGCAGGCGATTCTACAGGTGACATCGAGCCCACGGATCTCAGATAGCGAGTGGCGGGAAAGCTTCTAGGCATCAGCAAAGGGGACGGGCCTCGGGTCGAGCGCTGCATATAATAATGTCAGTCTCGCACGGTGAGAGTCGATGTCCCAGCCGGTGTCTGCGCCACAGGTTTACTCAATACGGCAATCGCTTCAAGGTCTTCTTGTTGATTTCGTTAAGGGCTCGGGCATGACCTGTGCATCTCTAGCGGAGATCACTCGGGAACTGGTCGGATTGCTAGCGGAGTACCGAGAAGAGGGTACGCAACTCTATCCGCATGTTTACGTTTTCAACTCAATGGATGGCCTGAGGGCATTAGCTCCCGGCGTGGCCCATGTCCTGGTAGGAGAAGCGTAAGCGTACGCCCGTCCCCTCTGGTCATTGATAACGGCCTTGGCCGAACATCGGTCCATGCATGAGACCCAAGAAGTACGTCGTATCAGGCGCTGGAGAACGATCTCCGAGAAGCGTCACATCGTTGAGCTGACACTGGAACCCGGCGTGAGCGTAGCTGAAGTTGCGCGTGCGCATGGCATGAAGGCGAACCAGGTCTTCAAGTGGCGACGGGCATATGAGCGGGGTGAGTTGAGCGAGCCGTGTTCAGCGTTGCTGCCGGTGACGGTGTCGGCGGTTGCGCAGAGTCCAAGCGACCCTCCGATCGTGCAGCAGGCGCCCGTCTCAGGAGGCTCGGTTCACATCGAGATCCCGGGTGTAGCGATGATCAGCATCGAGAGCGGAGCTGATTGCTCAGTTGTACGTCAGATCCTGGAGAGTCTGCGCCAGTGACCGATCTTCCAAGCGGGACGAAGATCTGGATCGCTGCCGGCGTGACGGATATGCGACGCGGCTTCGATGGACTCAGTGCTCAGGTACAGACGGTTCTTCAACAACACCCGTTCTCAGGACACGTGTTCGTGTTCCGCGGCCGCAGGGGAGACATCGTGAAGCTCTTGTGGTGGGATGGCGACGGGATGTGCCTGTTCGCGAAGAGGCTGGAGCGGGGCCGTTTCATCTGGCCCAAGGCCGAGAGCGGTTCGGTTCATCTCAGTCGAGCGCAGCTTTCGATGCTCCTTGAGGGTATTGACTGGCGCAGAGTTGAACGCACCTGGGTGCCTGAAGTCGCGGTCTGATGATCACGATGATTCCTCTGTGTTCATGCGCATTTTGTGGATGCACTCTATAGTGTTCGATGCCATACTGCGTGCATGGATCGCGCCTCTCTGCCAGATCTGGATTCGCTCGATAGAGAGGCATTGCGGGCTCTGTTGTTAGCACAGCGACTTGAGGAGCAACAGCTCAAGGCGTTGCTGGCTGCGCAAGAGCAACAGCTACGCGATCTCGAAGCGGAGCTTGACTCACAGCGTCAGATGCTCGCCGAGCAAGGCGAGGAGTTGCGCTCCCGCAGAGAGCGCATCGAGCACCTGAAGCTGATGCTGGACAAGTTGCGTCACATGATATTCGGTAAGAAGAGCGAGAAGATCACGCTCAAGATCGAACAGATGGAACTTGAGCTTGAAGAGCACGAGACCACGCAAGCTGAACTTGAAGCGTTCGACGAACGGATGTCGCCGCCCAGGGAGCAGAAGGCGCATCCCGAGCGGAAGCCTCTTCCTGAGCATCTTCAGCGTGAGATCAGAACGCATGCTCCTGGCGCCGACTGCTGCCCCGATTGCGGAGGTAAGCTGCGCCACTTTGGCGACGATATCTCCGAACAGCTCGAGTATGTGCCGGAGAGCTTCAAGGTAATCCGTCACGTGCGGCCGAAGTTCACTTGCACTGGATGTGATCGAGTCGTCCAGGTGACCGCGCCGACAAGGCCGATCGAGCGTGGTCTCGCTGCTCCGGCGCTGCTGGCACACGTCATCGTTTCGAAGTTCGCCGATCATCTGCCCTTGTACAGGCAGTCTGAGATCTACGCCCGCCAAGGCATCGAGATATCGCGCTCGACGTTGGCCGGCTGGGTAGGCGCGTGCTGTGACCTGCTCTCGCCGCTGGTGGATGCGATTCAGAAGCACGTCGTGGGCGGACGCAAGCTGCACGCCGACGACACGCCCATGCCAGTGCTGGCACCCGGGAACGGCAAGACCAAGACTGGCCGGCTGTGGACCTATGTACGCGACGACAGACCGGCTGGTGAAGTCACTGCCCCGGCTGTTTGGTTCGCCTATTCGGAAGATCGCAAGGGTGAGCATCCGCGCACGCACCTTGCGAACTTCAGAGGTGCTCTGCAGGCCGACGCCTTTGCTGGCTTCCACCACATGTACGGGGAAGACATCTACGAAGCTGCCTGCTGGGCACACGCAAGACGCAAGTTCCACGACATCCACGTCGCACATGCCTCCCCGACCACGACAGAGGCGCTGGCCAAGATCGGTGCCCTCTACGCGATTGAGGATGAGGTACGCGGCAAGCCCGCCGATCTCCGGTTGAGCATCCGGCAGACTCGAGCCGGGCCGCTACTCGACGACCTTCGAAGGTGGATGGAAAAGGCACTCCGCAACCTCTCGTCGAAGAGCGAGACCGCGGGCGCAATCCGTTACGCGCTCTCGCGCTGGCGCGCGCTCACGCGATATACAGAAGACGGCCTGTTGGAGATCGACAACAGCGCGGCCGAACGCGCGCTCCGTGCCGTCGCGCTTGGTCGTAAGAACTTCCTGTTCGTCGGCTCAGACTGCGGTGGCGAGCGAGCCGCAACGATGTACACCCTGATCGGTTCGGCCAAGCTCAACGGACTCGATCCGGAGCTCTACCTTCGCACTGTTCTGGCGAACATCGCTGATTATCCCGTGAGCCAGATCCAGGATCTGCTGCCCTGGAAAGTTGCAGCCTCACTCCAGACCCAAGCTTCCGAAGCCGCTTAGACACACTCAACAGGTGTCCGCCTGTTTTGTTAGCGGACACCTGTTGACACACTCTACCTGGCGTCAAGAGGGACTGAGCGTACGCTTATCCACGGCATGACGCGGTGCCTCTCCCACTTACCTGGGAACCAAGAGGAGTGACTACCGGAGGTTTCTACCGTCGGCGTTGGGGCGGGTTCAGCCTGGAGAATCATTGCGGCATTACAAGCGCCATCCCGGCGATAGCTTTTGCACGTCGCTACCCTCAGGATGGCCTCTGGCAGACCATTAGAGCTTCAAGTGGATTGGAGAGTGGCTCGGATCAACATGCACCTGCACGGACTTGTTCTTCACACTTACCTTTGCGGGCCCCCGGACCGCCCCGAATATCCGGAGCTTCCCTTTGACATTAGTGAAGCCCTGCAGCCTCGTCGCTCCGGCTGTCAGCGTCACTATGGCACTCGCAACAGCCTTCCCCGCCGAGTCCACTTCCGCGCCTGTTACCAAGGGCAGCCCTTACGTCAACGTGAACGCGAAGGTGTTATACAGCTTGTCCCAGTACACCAGCAGATCCGTGGGTCCCGTGTACCCATAGGCCGGCCCGGTGATCGTTACCGTCGCCGACTGCGTCGAACCCGTGCTTGTGCTGTTGCTGGAGCTGTTGGTCCACTCCAGTTCGCTGGAGCTCTTCAATTTGAAGACTTCGAAGTCCAGATTGAG
>JAICWL010000079.1 GCA_025934835.1 Fimbriimonadaceae bacterium | reverse complement strand
GGCTCCCACTTCAAGCAAACCGGCGAGGGAATACGAAACGTATGCGCAGTCGGCGTACCGTCGGTCGGCGTCGCCATCTCGGAGAAGAACAATCTAAGCGGGTACGAGCGCCGAGTTTGGAAGCTGGACGCCGGCGAGGGGCTAGCCAAGCTGCCGAGGCACCTGGGTGTTACGATCTCCTACGATGCCGAGTTTCCTGGATCCGGTCGGGCTTTGGCCGAGTACGGCGCGCTCCTGCAATGCGTGCCCGCGTGGGCGGAAACCGAGCGGGAATTCCGGCGGACGCGGTGGGCATGTTTGGCGAGGGCAAACGAGAATCAGGTGTTCGTTGCGCACTCTTCGCTCATCGGCGAGCTAGGGTACGAGCCGGTGCCGAAGACCTACGGTTCGTCGGCGATCCTCGGTCCGGCGGTCGAGCCGTTTCCCGCGTCGTCGATTCTTCGGGAAACGGAGCTGAATCACGAGGGCGTCATCGTAGCCGACCTAGACCTGGCTTTGCTGCGGAAGACTCGGCGCGGCGCGGAAGCGGCGAATTGGGCCGACCGCGACTCCGCGACGTGGGAGATGACCGACGCCTTGCCGGCCTCACCTGAGGAAAGCCTGTTCTCGGGGCCCAGCGACACGAATCCGAACGGCGAGCTGAACTAGCCTTCTATCGCCTGGTCGAGAATGCCCTCGGAGACGAGGATGGGCGCGTCGAACCGTACCGCCAACGCGATCGCGTCGGAGGGCCGCGCGTCGATTTCGAACTCTTCCTTGCTGGACTTAACGTACAGCTTCGCGTAGTAGATCGTGTTCCAGAAGTCGTCGATGACGACCCTGTCGATTACGGCCTCAAATCTGTCGAGGACGTTCTTGAAGAGATCGTGGGTCATCGGCCTGTCGGGCCGCGTGTTTTCCAGCACGAGCTGAATCGCCTGCGCCTCGAAGGGCCCGATCTGGATCGGAAGCTTGCGCTCGCCGTCCGAAACGAGTACGAACCTGGAGATTTGTCCGCCGTTCTCAGCCGCGAACACGCCCTCGATCTGAACCTCGACGAGCTCACCCATGTTGCCGGGCTCTCGCTCGGGGGTCGAGTCGTCATAGGGAAAAAATGGAGGAGGCTGCTCCAGATTGTCGTTCCCTTCCGGGTCGTCGAAGTCCTCAGGCATGTTCGGATAAAGATACCTGCCGAGCAGTTTTCTTGGACCGCCCCCGGGTCGCCGGGGGTGAGTCTTAGACAGTCGCCTTCGTTCGCGCGACGACGCTTTCGAGGAAAGACGTGTTCGCCGGGGTGCGCTTGAGCAGCTTGATGAGCGACTCGGTTGCCTCCACGGAGTTCTGTTGGTTGGCGAGCAGCCTGTGAAGCTGCACGACGCCCTCGAGCTCATCCTTCTTGAACAGCAGCTCCTCGTGGCGGGTCGAGCTTCGCTTGACGTCGATGGCGGGCCAGATCCTCCGCTCCGCGAGCTCTCTGTCGAGCACGATCTCCATGTTGCCCGTGCCCTTGAATTCCTCGAAGATGGCGTCATCCATCTTGCTTCCGGTTTCAACGAGCGCGGATGCGACGATGGTCATCGAGCCGCCCTCTTCGATATTCCGGGCGGAGCCGAAGAACCTTCGGGGCCGGTAGAGCGCGGCGGGGTCGAGACCGCCGGAGAGCGTTCGGCCGGACGGGTTTATCGTAAGGTTCGAGGCTCGGCTGAAACGAGTGATCGAGTCGAGCAGGATCACGACATCTCTTCCCGTTTCCACAAGCCGCTTGGCTTGCTCGAGGCAAAGGTCCGCGACCCTCATGTGGTTTTCCGCCGGCTCGTCGAACGTCGAAGAGATCACCTGACCGCGCACAGAGCGCCGCATGTCGGTGACTTCTTCCGGTCGCTCGTCTACGAGCAGCACCATGAGATAAACCTCGGGGTGATTCGCTGTGATCGCGTTCGCGATCGTTTTCATCATCGTCGTCTTGCCGGCTTTCGGCGGCGAAACGATGAGGCCCCGCTGGCCCTTGCCGATCGGCGCGATGAGGTCGATGATGCGCGCGGAGATATTGTCCGGCATCGTCTCCATCATGAGGCGCTCGTCCGGGTAGAGGGGCGTCAGCTCATCGAACCATGTTCGGTTCTGCATCTCGGCCGAGCCAGTGGCATTGCCATTGGCGCTCTCGACGCGAAGCATGCCCGGATATTTCTCACCCTCTTTCGGTGGACGAACCTGACCGAAGACCATGTCTCCGGGCCGTAGCCCAAAGCGCTTGATTTGAGACTGTGAAACGTAAACGTCTTGCGGCGAGGGCTGATAGCTCTCACGTCGAAGAAAGCCCCAGCCGTCGCCCATGACCTCGAGAATGCCCTTGGCGTAGATGGCGCCAGATTCGGCATTGGTTTCTCGAAGCAGAGCCTCGATGAGCTCGTGGCGAAGGAGGCTTTTAGGGTCGATCTTTGCGGCTTTGGCCGCTTTGAGCAGTGCTGCCGGGACCATTTGGTCGAAATGGTTGTAATCGATTTCCGGCAAAAGCTCGAGATCGGATTGGTCTGTCTTTGGAAGTCCCTCGCGGCTGCGCCCGCGGCGCCTACTGCCGCCGTCTGACGACTTGCGAGGTCGAAACTGATGGGTCATATTGCTCCTGGAAGCATTTTCTCCGCGTCCGTAGGGGTGTAGCAAAGCAAGGACCTTTTGGGAGGTTTCTACCCTTCGCGGAGGATTGCGATATACGGGAGGTTGCGATAACGCTCCGCGTAATCTAATCCATATCCTACCACGAACTCGTCTGGAATTTCAAAACCGACGTATTCCGCTGCCGCGTTCATTTTTCGAGCCTGGGGCTTCGAAAGCAGAGCGACGACTCTTAGGGATTTCGGCTTTCTCGTGGCGAGCAGCTCCCGGAGATGACTCAGGGTGGCGCCCGTATCCACGATATCTTCCACTATTAAGACGTTCTTCCCTTCGATATTGGTATCCAAATCTTTGCGGATTTGTACGATCCCGCTGGAAGACTTCTCGTGGCCATAGGAAGAGACCTGGATGAAGTCGATCGTGGTCTCCCCACCGAGCTCGCGCGCGAGGTCGGAGATGAGGTGGAAGGAGCCTTTCAGAACACCCACGAGCAGCAGAGGCTCCTCGCCGTAATCTTTGCGGATCGATAAGGCAAACTCCCGCACGCAGTCGTGTATCTGCTCTTGCGAGATGAGAACCTGAAGCTCGCCCATAGGGAAACGGAAAGTTACCCTCCGGCTACTTCACGAGGCTGAGGGAGAGGCCGTCTCCGATCGGCAAGATGCAGGTCTCGACGCGCGGGTCCGTCGCGACTTTGGAGTTGTAGGCGCGGATGGCTTGCGTCGATTCGTCCTTATCTTGCTGGTCCGCTACGGCGCCCCTCCAAAGCACATTATCGGTGGCGATCAGACCCCCGCGCCGCACGAGCTTCAGCGCGCGCTCGAAATAGCCTGCATAGTTCGGCTTGTCGGCGTCGATGAAGCAGAAATCGAATCCGCCCTCTCCGTTTCGAATCATCGCGTCCAGAGTCTCGAGCGCGGGCCCAAGGCGCAGCTCGATCTTGTTTTCGACGCCGGCGGCTTTCCAAGCGCGTCTCGCAACGGAAGTGAACTCCTCGCTAACGTCGCATGCGATCAGTTTGCCGTCGGGAGGCAGGGCGAGCGCCGTGACGGTCGAAGAATAGCCCGTGAACACGCCGACTTCGAGGGTGCGCTTGGCGTTGATCGCCTTGATGAGAATGGCCATGAACTGGCCCTGCTCGGGTGAGATTTGCATTCTCCCCTCGGGCATGGCCTGGGTCTCCGCTCGAAGCGATTCGAGTGCCGGCGTCTCCTTGATCCACGTACTGGTGACGTAAGCGTACAGATCATCCGGGATTAGAAAGCTCTTGGTGCTCATGCCAGGCGCATTTTACGCCCGGCGAGCTCGCACGAAGCAACGCAAGCGGCGAGTTTTACGATGCTTCTCGGCCAACGACCACGGTGACTTCTCGATCGGGCGCCGACCTGGCGCGCCATTCGATCTGCTTCTCCGGGCCCGGTCCCCCTCCGAGAATCGAGTGGAAGGACCGGGCGGGATCGGCGGGCTGCCAAGACCCCTCCTCAGGTAAGAGCACTTCGGCAAGGTCGGCGCCGAGCATTCTCTCGCGGTCGGCGCCGACGAGGCCCTGAGCCGCCGGATTGAGGTCGAGAATGCGGCCGGTATTGTCGACCATGAACACGTAGTCGGGGTTGGACTCGAACGCCGTCCGATAGCGCTCTTCGCGTTCGCGCAGCGAAACCTGGGCGAGCTTGGCGCGTGCGATCTCGCGACACAGCTCTTCTTTCTCGGATAAGGTGGCTCGGAGCTCCATCTCGACTTCGCGCCGAGAGAGCAAAGCGATCACTTCGGCACGGCTGGCGCCGCCGATTTTACTGCGGATGCGTTTCCAATACGTCCGCACCGTTTCAGTGCTCAAGCCCATCGCATCGGCAACCTCCTTGTCGCCGAGGCCAGACATGGACTGCAGCAGCACTTGCTGCTCCTGTTTCGAGAGCCTAAATTCGGTCAAAATTCTCGTGCCCGAGGGTACGTGAGGTGCGCTAGACGGGGCGCAACCCTCCGGTCCTCCTCCTCCAAGCAGCCTCAGTCCGCTGTGCGTATTCTACAAAGTGGTCGGGGCATGCAGTTGTAGCCACAAATGGTTACCAGGAACACTACGAGCCATTTCTTACCGGATATCGCTAGTATTCCTATCCAATGTTATACGTGAATAATGGCTCCCCGCGCCATGGCCTGGAAAAACCTGCTAGATCCGCTAGCCTGCTCCATTATGTGGGAGAAGCCGGTGAGAGAGCGCTCTTGAACTGTTCTTCGTATAGGTCGCGGTAGATTCCGGGCCTCCCAACCAACTCCGCATGACTGCCTTCGTCGACGATCTTGCCTTCCTCCATGACGACGATGCGGTCCGCATCGACGACCGAGGACAGCCGGTGCGCGATGATGAAGGTAGTTCGGCCCTTCATAACCCTTCGGAGCGCGTCCTGGACACGCGCCTCGGTTTCTCCGTCGAGGGCGCTCGTGACGTCGTCCAGGATGAGGATCTGCGGGTCGGTCACGAGCGCTCGCGCCAGGGCCAAGCGCTGCTTCTGACCTCCGCTGAGCTTAATTCCTTCCTCGCCGATCATGGTCTCGTAGCCATCTGGAAGCTCATCGATGAAGTCGTGCAGGTCTGCGGCCAGGCAGGCTTTGATCGCCTCTTCGTCGGTTGCGTCGCGATTGCCGTACTTGACGTTCTCCAGGATGCTGACGCTGAACAGCACGTTCTCCTGCGCCACCATGCTCACCTGTCGGCGGAGCGATTCGAGCCTCACGTCGCGGAGGTCGCAGCCATCGATCAGCACTCGGCCCTCGGTGGGGTCGTAGAAGCGCATGAGCAGGTTCATCAGCGTGGACTTGCCTGCGCCGCTATGACCGACGATTGCGACGATTTCGCCGGGGTTGACGTGGAGGTCGATGCCGTCGATGACTCGTTTGCCGTCGCCGTAGTCGAACGACAGGTGGTCGAAGCGCACTTCGCCGCGGATATCCGGGAGCGGGACCGCGTTCGGTTTGTCCTCGATGTCCGGGCGCGTGTCCAAGGTTTCGAAAACTCGTTCCATGGCGCTGACGGCCCATTGAAGCGTGTTGTTGAAATCGACCACCCTCACCGCGGGGTTGAACACAAAGCCGATGTAGAAGGTCATGGCGACCAGCTTTCCGGGCGTCATGTCGCCGTGCTGCACCAGCCATCCGCCGTAGGCGTAGACGATGCCGGTGCCGAGCGCGCTGATTCCACCGGAGACTAGGCCCAAGCGGCGGTTCAAATGAACCTGCCGCATGTCGACATGGAACTTGTCGCGAACGGATTCCATGAAGCTGTCGCGCTCGAAATCTTCGCGGACGAAAGCCTTGACCACCTGGATCCCCGCGATCTTCTCGGCGAGCTTGCCGAGCATGACGTCGTACAGCCGCCGCTGTTCGTTGCTCACTTCGCGGATATATTTCAGGAAGGCGAGATAGCTCACCACATAGAATGGGATCAGGCACAGGATGATGAACCCGAGCCGCACCTCCAGAAAGAACAGCATCGCGAGCACGGCAACAAGCGTGACGACGTCGCTGATGAACTGAACTAGCTGGCCCTGAATCAGGTTCTGAATCAGCTCGATATCCGCCGTGGCGCGGGCCATGATCTTGCCCGTTTGCGTTTGGTTGTGGAACGTAAGGGACAGCCGCTGCAGATGCCTCCAAACAGCGAACCGAAGGTCGAAAACGAATCTGTGGCCGATCCACGTCACGGTGTACGAGTTCGCGTAGCTCGACACATTTCTCGCTACGATGATCCCCACGAGGGTGACCGCGAACAGCAGCAGCGCCTTGGGCCCGTCGGTGTTCCCTGTTTCCTGCAGCTGAGCAATATGCCGTTCGCGCTGAACCGAGGCGGCGGAATCCGCTGGGGGCGGCGTACTGCGGAGCGAAGCCATCTCCTGCCTCGCGGCGAGCGCCGGCCGTATCGCGTTGTCGATGGCGAGCTGGTAGATTTTGGGCGGCAGAATCTGAAGCAAGGTGACGAGCAGGGTCAAAACGACCGCAAGCGCCACTCGCGCCCGATAGGGCTTCAGAAAAGCTAGGGTGCGTCGAAACGAGCGCACCCTAATAGTGTTGCCGGTTACGAGCTTTCATCGCAACCCGGCAGGCGGCTTATTCCGGCCCGACGTAGTGCCGAGCACCGTTCAGCCCTTCGCGAAGCAAGCCTAACGCCCCGACGACCGCAGCCGCGATCACCGTGGCAAACATAGCTGTGTACATGGATCCCTCCCTAGGCGATTCCGACTCTCCGGTCGGTTACGAATAGCTATTCCCGCCAAATCGAGGTCCGAACCCGTCATCGGTACCTGGCCGAGCAAACTCCGGCATGGTTGCCGACCGCTAGAATGCGGGCAGTCTCAAGCCTCGGCAAAACGCCTTCGATCGAACACGAGGTCCGAGGCGATCCGCCATGTATCGGGATCGATCTGCGTTTCCGGCTTGATCTTGCTGAAATGCACGATCGCGCTCGTCAAACCCGCATCAAGTGCAAAGTGGAGGAACGTGGAATTCAGGACTTGCCGCAGGGCCGGTTTGAGGCCGAAGCTGACATTCGAGACGCCAAGGATCGTGCTCACGAACGGGTATTGCGCCCTCAGCATTGAAATCGCTTCAATGGTCGCCGATGCCGACGCGCGGAACTCCTCGTCTCCCGAGCCCAATGTAAACGTCAGGCAGTCGATGAACACATCGTGATCCGGAATGCCGTAGCTTCGGGTGAGGTCCACCAGTCTTTTCGCAACGGCCATCTTGCGCTCGGCTGTCTTGGCCATCCCCTCCTCGTCGATCGTCAGGGCAACGACTCCCGCGCCATAGCGACGACAAAGGTCGAGCACCTTGTCCGCGCGGGCTCCGCCGTCCTCGAAATTGATGGAGTTCACGATCGGCTTTCCGGCCAGGGTCTGCAAAGCCGACTCGATCACCGGAACTTCCGTCGAGTCGATCATGATGGGTGTCGTGATCTGGGTATTCGCCCTGAATAGGAATTCGAACATGTCTCGACGCTCGTCGCGCCCCACGTACGCGGTGCACACGTCGAGCACGTGTGCGCCCTCGCCCTCCTGATCCTTGCCGATCTCTATCAGCGCATCCCAGTTATCAGCGGACAGCGCTTCCTTGAACGCCTTGGACCCGTTCGCGTTCGTGCGCTCTCCGACGATCAGAAAAGACGCATCTTGGTGATAGGGCTGAAAGCCGTACAGGCTGGAGCAGCCCACGAGCTCGAGAGCGCCCGCCTGGAGCTCGGTTCTAACTTCGAAATCGAAGCCAGGAAACTGGGGATGCACGCGGCGCCAGTGTGCCGAGGCGCTGTGGGGCCGGCCCCCGACGGCGTCGGCTACCGCCTGGATGTGAGCGGGTGTCGTGCCGCAGCAGCCACCCGCCAGAGCCACGCCGTACTCGGAAACGAAGCGATCCTGGTGTTCGGCGAGCTCCTGGGGCGTGAGCTTGTATACCGCGGCTCCGCGTTCCATAGTTGGCAATCCTGCGTTCGGTTGGCAGGAGATCGGACGGGTGGATCGTTGGCCGAGGAAGCGAACGTGTTGGGCCATCTCAACGGGGCCAGTCGCACAGTTCAGCCCGAACGCGCAAACTCCCGGGAAGCACTCGATGCTGTTCAGGGCTGCGGCTAGCTCGCTTCCGAGCAGCATCGTCCCGGTTTGCTCCATCGTCACCTGCACGATGAGCGGCGTGCGGCGCTCCGTCTCCGCCATAGCGCGGTGAGCGCCGACGATGGCAGCCTTGACCATCAGGAGGTCTTGCAAAGTCTCGAGGAGCAGCGCATCCGCGCCACCTTCGAGCAGCCCGCGGAACGATTCGCAGTACGTAGATTCGAGCTCCTGCCAGGTGGTTTGTCCTAGTGAAACCAGCTTGGTGCCCGGGCCGATCGCCCCGACAACGAATCTGGGCTTGCTGTCGGTAGTTGCGGCATCTGCCGCGCGACGGGCTACTCGCGCAGCCTCCAGCGATATGTCGTACACGAGATCCTGGATGCCGTACTCGCCGAGAACGATCGACGTCGAGCCAAAGGTGTTTGTCTCGATCAGGTCCGCTCCCGCGCCCAGATAGGCCGCGTGAATGGCCTCGACGACGTCGGGTCTCGTCAGTACGAGCAGCTCGTTACAGCCCTCCAAGTGCGCGCCTTCGAGGCGCTCGGCCGCGGCATTCACCTTCTGCGAATACCGGCTGGATGCGCGCAGGGTGAAGTCGTCAGGGGAGAGCCCCGCGTTCTGGAGCTGAGTGCCCATCGCGCCGTCGAACACCAGAACGCGCTCTTCGAGCGCGTCGAGCAGCCTTGATCTCACGATGACAGTGTATTTCCAAAGCGCCGGGCCGAAGCGGCGGATCGCGCCCCGGGCATCGTTTCGAAGGGACTTGCGCGCTCGGCAGGGGGTTTGTTCGCTGCCTTTGGCACGGCCTTTCGCGATGTTCGGCCCGCGCACGCCTTCTGGTACCCTTTCGCTATGCCGATCGCAGCATTGATCGTCCCGTTTCTGCTTCTCCAGAGCGGACCGAAGCTTCATATCGTCGATATCTCAAAGGGCAAAGGGCCCAAGGCGAAGGTCGGCGACACCGTGACGGTTGATTACACCGGAAAGCTGAAGAACGGCAAAGTTTTCGACAGTTCCAAAGGGCGCGCGCCATTCGAATTCGTGCTCGGCAAAGACATGGTGATCAAGGGCTGGGATCAAGGCCTGCTCGGCATGCGGGCAGGGGGCAAGCGAAAGCTCACGATTCCGCCCGAACTCGCCTATGGCGACAAGGGCGCCGGAGGGGTTATTCCGCCGAATGCCACGCTGATCTTCGATGTGCACCTGCTCAAGATCAACGGCAAGCCATGATCCAATTCGAGGATATCGTCGAGGGGCACGGTGAGGCTGTTGAAGACGGAAATACCGTGAAGGTCTCGTATGTTGGCGCGTTTCCGGACGGCAAAGTGTTCGACAAAGGCTCGTTCAGCTTCAAGGTCGGCTCCGGTCAGGTAATCCAAGGCTTCGACATGATGCTGCGAGGCATGAAGCTAGGCGGCAAGCGCAAGGCGACTATCCCACCAGAATTCGGATATGGCGAACGGGGCGCAGGTGGAGCAATTCCTCCCAATGCGACTCTAGTGTTCGAAGTCGAAGTGCTCGAGATCCGTTAGCACGGTCGCTCTGGCGAGAACCAAGGCTTTGCCGGCGCCATTGGCTGGGCTAGGCGACGCATATTCACAGTGGTTTTGCGGCCCAGAACTCGCTCCGATTTATGGAGTCCAAATTGTAAACGGGCGGCACTCGCCGAACGGCCGACTAGCCGGAACCTGCCCTCAGACGACTGGGTCCATTAGTGTACGCGGCATGACCGTGACCGGAGGAAAACCATGAAGGTTCTCGATAGAGCACCCAGGACGGAGCCAAAGCCAGACCAACGCGAAGGCGCCGTCGCCCGAACGATCGAGCAGCAGACCAGCAAGCTCCCTTCCGACCTCTTCTTATGGGGAGCGGTCGGGGCGATAGGTCTTTCGCTGCTATTCAAAGCGCGGGGAAGCAGCAATACCGCTAACTTCGTTGGTGGGTGGGCGCCCACACTGCTTATTTTGGGCTTGTACAACAAGCTGGTTAAGCTCGAAGGGTCGGACGCCACTTAGCGATGTGCCAGCTCCCTTGACCTTGTGCCGCGCGTGTTACGATGATAGTAGCGATGCGCGGCCGAGGTTTAATTTGCATCTGCGTGATCGCCGTGGGGGCTCGCACCCACGCGCAGCGCCTTGATGCGCGGTCCGCCACGCCTCGAGAGCCGATCATTTCACTGAGGGCCGCAGCGGCGAAGGTCGTGGCAATCAGCCGAAGGCTGGGCTTGGGCAAGCTCGATCTATCCAAATGGCGTGCGGAAGTGCGCGAACGGCCGATGCTGGCCTTCATGTGGCGGCCAGGCATGGCGACCCGGATTACCGAATGGGCGCTATCGAATCCGAGCTACGAGTTCATGCTTTTCGCACGAAGCGGCGAACTCACCGAATTCCGCGACCAGGCGTGGGCCGGCGCGATGAAGAGAAACTTGGCCAAGCCACCCGGCGCGTTCGCTCGCACCAGGAAGGCGTTTGATGCCCACGTAGCTGGATGGGCGTCGCGGCTTGGCTTGCCGAGACCGTTGCAAGTCGACTCGTCGGACAGATACGATAGGGCCGGCCGGCTGATCGGGCCGACTTCCGCGGCGAGGGGCTCGTTCGAAGGGATCCGCCGTGAATACTCTTTCGCGTTCGATCCCGCTTCGGGACGTCCGGTGTATGTCGGGGTCGCCGATTTGGGCGCCACCTGGCCGGTCAATCCAAGGGCCGTGGTGGAACCTGGGCCGCTTGACATTTCCGGTGCGGAGGCGGTGCGGCTCGCTGGGAAATTCGCCCAAGCTCTCGGATTACCGAAGCTGGTCACCAGCCGCACGGTCGCAGTGCTGAGCTCTCAGCCGCCGGCTCGCCAAAAGAGCTGGCTCGTCAGCTTCCCGCTCTACAGCATCAACGTGGATTCGGTATCCGGTTCGATCATCGCCTATCACACCAAGATGCATGGCGTTCCCTTTAGCCCCGGCGATCAGCCGTTTTTCAAATCCAAAGCCCAGGCTTTGGCTCACCTGAGGAATCTCGGGCGTCGGATCGGCATTCCACCCACAGCCGTGTTGAGCACGCGCCGTATCAGAGAGCCGTATCTGACGGGTCAATGGATCGAAAGACTGGAAGGGGATTTCTCTTGGGCCCAGCAACATACGTCGCTCGTGTGCGACATGTCCAACGGAACTCCGATCTCGATGGCCGCATTGGGCTATAGCTACGATTTCCGACGGCACTAGTGTGCTGCCGCATCGGCGGCAAGGTACGCGTTGATTTTTTCGCAGGCGCTGGTCCGCTGCACGTGGTTGCCGTTCGTGCCCAGATTGATCTGCTTGCCACCGACATCACCCAGCACGATCGCCTCGGTCATTCGCTGGCTGCTGTTGTAACCAGTGTAGGTGGAGTTTCCGGTGTAGGTGACCTCGGCGCGCGCGTCCTTCGGGAGCACGTACCGCTTGGTTCGCACCCAGCTTCCCAATCTTCGGATAACCGAAAGCTGGTTTCCGCTCAGTACGATGTTCTCGGACGAGGCTGCGTTGAGAGCAGAGTATGCCATCGCCAATCCGGCGAGATAGAACAGTGCATAGAATCCCAGCAACCCAAGACCCATGTAGCCGACCGTCTTGACCATGCCTCCGATCATCAGCGTAGCGTGGACGGTCGTAAAGCTGAGCCAAGCGAGCGAGAACACCCCCATAAACGCCGCAGAGGCGAAATTGCCCGAGGCGGTCTGCAACTCCAGCACCGGGGGCTGTGTCGTGTCGGTCGGAGCCCCTAATTCTTGCCGCGCCTCACGCTCGTGAAGCTTCTCCTGGATAGCGTCGAGGTTTACGATGCCCGCCGGATCGCCCGGCGCCAGCAGAGCGAGCCGTTTGCGAAGGTCCGATTCGATCGAATCGAGCTGACCTGCTGCCTGACCGAGCGTCGACGAAAGCTCATCCGGCTGTCCGCCGCTGGGCGCCAGCTTTTGCTGAATGGCCGGGGCCGCCGCTCGAAGTTGGGCCACGAGGTCCAATCGGCTGCGAATGTCCGCTGCGCCCAGAATTGCCCCATCCGCCATAACGAGCGGTGCGAATTTGGCTACCCAGGCGTTCGCTTCTTCGTGCGGATCGTCTTGCTGCCAGGAGAATCCCGTTCCGGTCATGGCTCCAACATACTATCGGCTGAGCAACGTCGATGTCACCACCGGATCTCAACTCGCCGCGGCTTTGCGGTGTTTTCGAATCGAACGGCGAGCCTGTGGAATTGCGGGTCGTATTCGGCGGTGGCCACGGGGTGGCCGTCGAGCTTTACGCTCGATGGCTCTCCTGGAACCTTAAGAGTGAGCAGGCACGGGGTCGCCGATACGCCCTCGAGAGTCGCCGACCA
This sequence comes from Fimbriimonadaceae bacterium, assembly GCA_025934835.1. Classification (GTDB taxonomy): domain Bacteria; phylum Armatimonadota; class Fimbriimonadia; order Fimbriimonadales; family Fimbriimonadaceae; genus Fimbriimonas. The sequence goes on along the minus strand of JAICWL010000079.1, from coordinate 3,323 downwards.
GCTCTTCGTCTTGGCCAAAACCCCGTCTACGGATGCCGAACATCCGATCACCGAGGCCGAGCGCGCGGGGAGCCTGTCGAGGTCTACGAGCAGTCGCTGAGTTCCCGGCGCCAACTCGACGCCGTCTTTAGCTCGCAACTCGGGATCGAATAAGTCGACGAAATGGCCCTGGAGCGATAGCGGCGAGCCCGTGCTTTCGTCCAAACTGGCGGCCACTACGTAGGGCCCTCTGCGCAGGACCAAGTGATTCGACTCCTCCCAGGGGAGGTGATGAAGCTCGGCCAGGCTGCGGGCTTTGGCCACAAGCTTCTGATCGCCCCGCGGGTCGCGCGCGAAATCAGAGGGGTCCCGTCGAACGACGGAGACAGCGCCCAACCCGACTTTGTACTCGCCCTCGGGCGCATCGCGATCGAGCCCGAGCAGCTCAAACAGATGTTCGCGGGGTGTTTTGTAATGCCGCCCGCCTGTATTCCACCACTCGCGCACGCCGAGATAGGGGTCGTCGTCTCGGTCGACGAACATCAGCAGCCCACCCTTCTTTACCCATGCAGCGATGGCTTCGTGGGCTTCCGGGCCAAGCGGCTTCATCCCCTGGTAGGAGATCAAGAGCAGGCGCGTAGAATCCAGATACCCCGGCAAATTGACGTTTTCCAGCTGGATCGGCTGGACGGGCATGCCGCGCTTTACGAAGGGCATGGCGAGACCGTAGAAGTGGCTCATGTCGCCGTCGCTCGGCGTAGGATCGCCTCGTTCGAACATCAGGGAATCGCTAACCGCAACCCCGATGCCGCGCGTGCCGGCATCCCATCTAACCTGCCGCTGACGCATGTTCTTCAAGGCGTTGATGACGACCTGAAGCTCGGTGGCGTAGTCGCTGCTGATTCCGACTCGCTTCGACGGATCGCCCTCGGACGGGTAGGCGCCGGTCCAAATCCGCTCGGGCCAGGGCATGACCTCGTAGCGCCAAACTTCCGGCTGAAGCAGCGAAGCGGCGAGCGTAGCCTGCCAATTGCGGCGATAGTCGCCCCAGTCGTGGTTGGGGTCGTCCTCGACCGGATCGGCAAGATACCAAACCCGCCGCCCCGTGGCGCGCACCAGGTTTTGCATCGCACCATATTCAAGAAAGGCGGTCTCGAACGTGCGCTCTTTCTTCACGCCGCGATAGACGTTCGGCGTGCGAGCTGTTCCGGTCCAAACCTGCGCGATATATCCGTCGCATCCTTTGAGCCGAGCGAGGCTCGATTCCGGACTGACGATGCGCCAGTGCGCGTAATTCGGCAGGCTATGGGTCGGGACATAGCAGCGAACCGATGTGTGATGCTCGCGGTTGTATTTCAACACCGAATCGAACACCTGCTGCAGCGCCCGGCGGTAAAGGTAGTACATGAGCTTGGATGCGCGCCACCTCGCATCGACCGAGCTGTCGGGCGGCTGCCAGTCCTCGCCGTAATAGGCCTTCCACTCGCGCTTGAACCCAGCGCCGTAGCCGCCGCGGACCCAGAACTCGGGCTCCTCCAGATGCACCGCCTCGACGCCTGAATCCAGGGCTTTCCTTACACCGGCGGCCAGATACTTGCCGTAGTCGGCTCCGGGCGACATATAGTAGACGTCGCCTCCGTGCCCGATCTTATTCCCGCTCTGTTCCGTTTGGACTTCGTCCTCGTGGTTAACACCGTCGAAGCGGCCGTACAGGTAGTCCTGATATTCGCCCCAGGCAACGCCGGTCATCAGATGCACCCGGTATCCGCGTGAGCGCCAGGACTCCACTCGGCTCGGCATATCGCTCCCGATGCCGTAGACGATAGCGACGTCCGCCCGGAGGTCGAGCCGGTCCGAATAGGGACGGCCAGTTTGAAAGCAGGTTCTTTCTAACGATTGATCGGTGCGCTGCAAGCCGGGATTCCCTTGGGACTGGGTCAGCATCGCTATCGGAGGGATCAACATCATGGAAGAGCTTAGATCACCTTACCGAACATCGCTCTGCCCATGTCCGAGAGTGTGCGCGGGCCCCGCGAGCTTGCGGCGAAGGAGTTCCATCAGGACGGGCGGTGTGACGAATGCGACTTGCGGCAGGTCGGCAGCGACTTTTCGGACGAGCTCCGCGTGGAGCGAAGGCTTCCACAGCACCGTACGAAAGATGCCGAACTTCGGCCCATCGCCCTTTAGGGAGGACTCGATCGTTTGAGCATCCTTCTCGAGATCGCCGCTAAGGTCGGGGCCCATGCGGAGGAACGCCACACCATCGACCAGCGACTCCGCGGGAATCTTCTGGGCCACCACGCCGCCGGGAGAAAGCTTTGCGTAAGCGCGCAATGTGTCGCCCGCCATAGGCGGGGCGTTGCCATCGATGACGAATCCGGTCACCGAAAGGTCCCACTTGCGGTAGAGAGGCGTGCTGTGGGCTATCCATGATCCCAGGCCCGAGGGCAACCCGCTCCACTTGCGAGGCGGCGTCAGGTAGCCGGGGTTCAAGTATCCGGCGCCGGAATCGCCCGTCACGAACGCGTCGTTCGGTGTGGCGGTCTCACGGGCGAACGCGAGTCCGACCGGGAAGCGATCCTGCAGGTTGGGATCGAACGCCCACCCGAGCGGAACAGAGCCCCGCGCCGAGTCTTGCCATAGCTCGGGAAGCATACGGTAGAGCCATGCGGCCGAATCGAAATCTCCCGCATAGAAGCAAGCGAACGGCCGGTTTGCCGGCATGCCGGTTGGCTCGATCCACCCACGCCTTTTCATCTCGGCATCGGTAGGCAGCGGCGCCTGCCTGTAGATCGAGCGTGTGGGGTAATGCTGGAAGAACGAGGCGTTGGCCATCGGCCCGAGGCCCGGCGCGTCGGCATCCATGTAGGCGTTGAAGCAGGACAGGATCTCGGCGTAGCGCCACTCGGTGGCCACGCCTCCGTGCGCCCGGTGGGTGTAGTCGGTGTACTTTTGATCCCACGGTACGAAACCTCCGACGTGGATCATGGCGCCACGAGACGCGAGGTAGGCGCTTCGCAAGATCCGTCGCAAGACGGAGGCATCCGTTCCCGGCTTTTGGGCTAGTTCATCGTCCGGCGCTTCATCGTCCCATGGATCGAGGTCGAAGAAGAACCCTTTGTGCGCGACGAAGTAGTCGTGGTTGCTAAGGAGTGTCCGATCGACGGGAAGGCCCAGCGGCTTTGCCAGCCAGGCTGCATCGGGGTAGTAGCCCATTCGAACATCCGTCCGCCTCGTCCGCAGCAAGCGCTGGGCAGCCCACAAGTAGGCATCGCATTTGGCACTGCCGGTCGATGGGATGCGCGTGCCGGGAATAACGCCCGGGCCGCCGAACATGCGCTCGC
>JAICWL010000162.1 GCA_025934835.1 Fimbriimonadaceae bacterium | reverse complement strand
GAAGCGAGATCGCGCCCCCCGCAACGGATGCCGCGCCGGCACCCGAGTCTCGGTCTCGCCATTCCACGAGGAGCCCGCGGCTCGAAACGTATCGCATCGAGGTTGGCCACGCGCACGGCGTCCAACCCGGAAATATCGTCGGCGCCATAGCGAACGAGGCGGCCCTCGACGGCCGCAAGATCGGACATATCGACATCCGCGAGGATCACAGTTTTGTGGATCTTCCAGCGGAAATGCCAGAAGAGACTTTCGACAGTCTCCAATCCGTACGGGTGCGCGGAGTCGAGTTGCGCATCAGCCGCGTCGACTCGAAGCCCGCGCGTTCCGAGCGGCGTGGACGCTCCCACAGCTCGTCCCGCGCGCCAGGGCGCAAAGGCAAGTCACCGCGCCAGGGCCACTCGGCGAAACGTCGCGGCAAGCCTTCTCGCCGCTAATCGCAGAGACAGCGCAATTCGGGGCGCTCGAGCCGGACTACGGGACGCTGAGTCGCTCTATCCGGGCGTAGGAACGCGTCCCTCTGATCCGCCTCCATGCGCCGGCTCGGTGGAGTTGCGGTCATCCCAATTTGCCTTCGGCTGCACGGTCTGGCCCAGATGACGGGCAAAGAAGCTCACGATTACGTCGTACGCCTCCCGCGACTCGGGCAGATCGGGGTCCATGAAGAATGCGTGCCACATTCCGTCCCAGACGTACAACTCTGCGTCGACCCCCACTGCGGTAAGCGCCTCCTGAGTGTGAAACAGCGAGCTCACCGAAAAATCCCGCGACCCGCTGATGAGAAGAGTTGGCGGGAATCTCGAGAGAACGCGCCGCGACTTCGTAGGGAAGACCAGAGGATTGCCCAGCGATACGTCGCTGAAATACGGAGAGAAGCTCAAGCCGCCCGACTGCGCGCCCGGCAGCGGCGGCTGGCCCGCGAGCGCAAAGGCGATATACGATGAATCTCCCCCGAATGGGCTCGCCGAGCCGCAGAATGTCCCTATCGCCCCGGGCATTGGCAGCTGCACCTTCTCGAACCAGGCCACGGACTGCGCCGTCAGCATCCCACCGGCGGAGCACCCGTATATACCGATATTGCGAGGCTCGTACCTGCCCAGCAACGCACGGTAGACCGCCGCCACATCCTCGCTCGCCGCGGGAAACTTGTACTCCGGTCCTTCCCGATACGCCACCGTGACGACTTCAATCTTGCCGACGCTCGCGATGGGGATGGACTCGATTTCCCCGCCGCTTCCCTCCCCCCACAGAAATGCTCCACCGTGCAGATTGATGAGCACACGGTTTCTGTTTTCCGCAGCGACGCCGCCCGCCGGAACCACCACCTCGGTACGGACCCCATTCATCGTTTCCTGAGTGATTTTCACGGGGTAGCGCTTCAAGGCATTGGCCACCAGCGCGCTGTTGTAATGATCGTAGAAGGCACGGACCGTATCGATGTTTCCATTGATCGGCGGTGCGTTGGCCGCCCCCGTCACGAGCCTCACGAAGGCGGCCCTCGCCTGCGGACTCATGAAGCTCGAGGGAGGCACCGCGAGCGGCGCAAGATGCGCGACGCCTTGCGAATCGACGTACCCCGTTCCCCGGGCCCGGTCCGCTGCATCAGCCGCGCGATTCAAGCCCGAACATACGAGCACCAGGACAAGCGCCGTGGCCTTGACACTTGTCATCGCAATGCTCCAAATCGGTACCGCAGGTTGACTCCGAACATTCGCGGCTCCCCATAAAATGCCGTTATGCGTCCATCTGTGGAGTAGTTGCTATATTGCCCGACGCGATACACCCTGTTGGTCGCATTCGTGACGAAGGCAGACAGATCGAGCGGGAGGCGCAGAGCGTCCCGCCATTCGAGCCTTCCGTTGAGAACTCCGTAGCCCGAGATGTAATCGAGTGGCTGGACCGCTGGCGCGTCGAAGTACCGGGATTGATATGCATACGAAGCGTCCAGCGTCACTTCGCCGATGAAGCCCCGGAGAGGCAGGGTATAGGCCAGCGTCCCGCTCACCTTATTCCGTGGAAGATAGGCGAATGGAGTCCCGACCAGCGAGGGTGCCGCGGCGGGATTGATCTGCGTGTACTTCCCATCGTTGTATGAGTAGGCCACCGTTACATTCAGCTGGTTCGACGGCGCCGCCGTCGCCTGAAGCTCGAACCCGTCGATCCGGGCTGCGGAAGCATTGGCGGTGAAATTCGACTCGACACCACCCGGCAGCGTCTCCGATACGAGCCGCTGGATATTGCGGAAGTCGGAATTGAAGACATCGGCGTCCACTTCCATGGGCATCCCGCCGAGCTCGAATCCGGCTTTCGTGCCGAGCTCAATATCGACGACCGACTCGGGCGCAAATCGAAATTCCGGAAGCTCGACTCCTCCAGGAGAGAATGCCAACGATGGGTTGAAGCCCCCAGGGACGTAACCACGCCCCGATCGCAGGTAGATCAGCGTCCGACTCTTCGGGTGGAACTCGAGCCCAACCGTCCACGAGCTGCCGCTGCTTCGCCCAGACGCCTCGAAAAGGCAGCTTGACTGCGGATACACGCCGGCAGTTGTGAGACAGGCATCTCCGATGCTCGGGCTGTAAGCCAAGATGCCGTATCCATACTCATCCCAGGTATATCGGTATCCGGTCGTCAGCGCGAACTTGCTCAGACTCTGTGCAATGCCGCCCAGCCGATACGTCGTCTGGCCATACACGCCCCGGCTGCGTTCCGAGTTCGTCTGATTCGGCTGTGTGATGACGAAATTACCGAGCGCGACATCCACCTCGTAGGGCTGAACCGCGATATTGCGGCCGTCCTCGTAGTAAGCGCCCGCGGTGTACTTGAGATTTCCGTGCAGGGCAGTGCCTTGAATCTGAGGCTCTTCGGTGTAGGTGCCGACCTGCGTATGCCATGACCCGCTTCGAGGCGCAACGAGGTCGTCGAGCACGTAAGACGACCCGTCGATGTCATTGCCGTTCCTCCATTTCTGTACCTGGTAACTGAAGATATTCTTTGCCTGGAAGCCATCAGAGGGGGACCAGGTCGTTCTGTTGATGATCCCGTAGTCGTATCGTCTGTCTACTTCGTTGTCCGAAAGCGATGTCGACCTGATACCGGCGGCTGTCTGCTGGGCAAAAAACGGCAGGAGAAGCGAGGCGAACGGACCGGAGGGATTGACGGCCGAGAGAATATATCCGTCGCCGTTC
>JAICWL010000006.1 GCA_025934835.1 Fimbriimonadaceae bacterium | reverse complement strand
CATGTCGCCGGACGATTACGCGGCCCAGAAGAGAGTGGAAGCCGCGGAATGCGCAGAGATTCTCGGCGCGCAAATCTGGGCGCTCGACTTCAGCGACGGCGAGCTTCCGGTGAACGATGAGGTCAAGTGGCAAATTGCGGACATCGTGCGGGAGGCGAAACCCAAAGCGATCATCACCCATTGGCCCGGTAGCATGCACAAAGACCACACAGCCGCGCACGCCAACCTGGCGGACGCGCTGTTCTTTGCCGGCTTGCCTGCTTTTCAGCGAAAGCTTCCTCCGCACTGGGTGGGCAAACGCTTCTTCGGAGAGAACTGGGAGGACCTGCACGGCTACGTACCCGAGGTCTATGTGGACGTGTTGCCCGAGGATATGGAGCTCTACGAAAGGGCTATGCGGTGCTACGCGCTGTTTCGGGGTGAGGTAGCGACGTTCCCGTATCTGGATTACTATCGGGCCCAGTGCAGAGCGCGTGGTTGTGAAGTAGGCGCCGCGTTCGCCGCGACATTCGCCGTTCCACCGGAATCCCACCGCCGCAAAACGGTGAGTCTCCTCTAAACCTCGCGAACCGGCATCGGCTCGAGAAGCATCTCTTTCGTGTAGATGAACTGCTCTCGCTTATAGTTCGCCAATTCGAAGTCGTTCCTCAGCACGATCGCGCCGGTCGGGCACGCTTCCTGGCAGAAGCCGCAGAAAATGCAGCGAAGCATATTGATTTCGTAGCGCACGGCGTACCGCTCGCCGGGCGAGTAGCGCTCCTCGTCCGTGTTCTCTCTGGCTTCGATGTAGATGCACCGCGCCGGACAGGCGCCCGCGCACAGCGAGCAGCCGATGCATCGCTCCAAGCCGCTATCGTATCGGGTCAAGACATGTCGCCAGCGAGTCCGCGGATACTGTTCGCGAACCTTCTCGGGGTACATGATCGTGACTTTGTCGTGCTTCAGCCGTTTGGCAGTGATGCTGAATCCTGCAAGAACCGGCTTGACTATGTCCTTCAGAAGCTCCATATCAGGCTTCCACCGTCTCGAGCGTTCGAGGCTGGATTTCGATCAGCTTAAGCTCGCTGAGCGTCTTGGCGCCCCCGCGCTTGATCTTCGCCTGCAGCTTGAGCACTCCATAGATGAGCGCGTCGGGCGAAGGCGGACAACCCGGAACATAGATGTCGACTGGGACCACCTGGTCGGTACCTTGCACGATCGCGTAGTTGTTATAGACGCCTCCCGTGCTCGCGCAAGCACCCATGGAGATCACCCACTTCGGCTCGGGCATCTGGTCGTATATCTGCCGCAGCACTGGCGCCATCTTCTTGCTCAGCCGACCCGCAATAATCATCACGTCGGCTTGGCGCGGCGTAGCTCGAAACGCCTCACTGCCGAATCGCGCCAGGTCGAACCGTGCGGCCACCGTGCTCATCATCTCGATGGCGCAGCATGCGAGCCCGAAAGTCAGCGGCCACAGCGAGTTCGCGCGGGCCTGATTGACGAGCGTCTCCAGGCTTGTCACGATGACGTTGCCGCCACGCTCCGTACCGCCGATTACCGGCGTTGAGCTATCGTGCAAAACGATCGTTTCAACTTTCTTGGGCATAGTTCGGGGTCCCTGTCGAGTATATCCTTCGCGGTCCCATCCTTTGCTTACGTCGCTCCGGGGACACCATGCTCGTCTGATCCGGAGAGCCTGAACGAGCACGGGATTCCTTCAGTCGAACATGAGGCGGCTACCAGCCGCCCGAGAGGAGTGACGATGGTAGATAACGACAACGGGTCTTCGCGAAACCAGGTAGTAGACGGATATTCGGACGCGCCCGAGGGTGAAAAGAACCTCCCCGATGCCGCTGATCGCGGCTGGGAAGGGCGGCGGAAGCCGATGAGCCCGGAGGAAGAGGCCAGCCTGAGAAACGAAGCTTACGACGACGAAAAGGAATCCAACGATGAAGAAGAAGACGGGGACGATGATTCGGGAGAAAGCCAAGAGGTCTGAGCAAGCGGCGAGCAAACCGCTCGGCGATGATGCTGGGCCTGGCGGCAAGACAGGCGTCGAGGACCTTCGGCGGAACCCGCCGATCCATGCAGGGGCCAGAAACGAAGTTGCCGCGGACGCAGGTCCCAGCTACGAAGCGGGACAGTGGCCCGAACCGACGCCAGGTGGATCGACCGATCCGCACAACACGCTCTCGGAATCCGATTCCGGCGATCTGAGCACAGAGTAGAGGCGGTTCCCGTCCGGGCTCATAATGAGTTCGAATGGGAAATACCTTCGGCCGATTGTTTCGGGTCACGACGTTCGGGGAATCGCACGGTGGCGCGGTGGGAGTCGTCATTGACGGCTGTCCGCCGCGCCTTTCGATTACGCTCGAAGCCATCCAAGCCGACCTCGACCGGCGGAGGCCGGGGCAGTCCCGCATAACCACGCAGCGCAAGGAATCCGATACTGCCCAGATTCTAAGCGGGGTTCAGAACGGCCTGTCTCTCGGCACACCCATCGCGATGCTCGTTAGGAACGAGGACCAGCGCTCGAAGGACTACGATGAGTTGCGCGAGAAGTACCGGCCCTCCCACGCCGACTTCACCTACGATCAAAAGTACGGGATCAGGGCGGTAGAGGGAGGCGGGCGAGCCTCGGCTCGTGAAACAGTGGGAAGAGTTGCCGCCGGAGCGGTAGCCCGAGCAGTTTTGACCGCTTACGGGGTTGAAATCGTAGGTTGGGTCGAGCAGGTGCACCAGATTCGGGGTGTCACCGACCCTTCGACGGTTACCCGCAAGCAAGTGGATGCCAACATCGTCCGGTGTCCCGATTCGAAAGCCGCAGAGCAGATGATCGCCCACATCGAAGAGATCCGCAAGGCGGGCGACTCCGTCGGCGGCATCGTTAGTTGCGTTGCCCGCGGTGTTCCCGCCGGTTGGGGCGAGCCCGTCTTCGACAAATTGGAAGCGGACCTCGGTAAGGGAGTTCTCTCGCTACCGGCCTGTAAAGGGTTCGAAGTCGGCAGCGGATTCACCGGCGTCGATTTCACAGGCATCGAGCATAACGACGAGTTCTTCGCCGATGACGAGCGGCAAGTCTCGACCTTCAGCAATCGAAGCGGTGGCATCCAAGGCGGAATCTCGAACGGAATGCCCATCTTCATCAGGGCTGCGTTCAAGCCGACCGCGACCGTCATGCGAGAACAGCGGACCGTGACCGTGAGCCACGAAAACACTACGATCCAGGGTCGCGGTCGCCACGACCCATGCGTCCTGCCTCGCGCCGTACCGATGGTCGAGGCAATGGTGGCACTCGTGCTGGCAGACCATGCTCTGCTCCAAAGCGCGATTCAGATGTCCAGCTAGAAAACCACGACTCCGCGCGCAAGGCGGCCGGCGAGCATCTCCGCGTAAGCCTCGTTGATCTCGTCGAGTCGGTAGGTTTTCGTCACAAGCTGGTCTAGCGGCAGCAGTCCGTCGAGAAACATTCTTCCGTAGAGAGGAAAGTCTCGCGCTGCGTTCGCGCTGCCGTAATAGCAGCCGAGGATCGCCTTCTCTTGCCGGGCGATGGCGGAGCTCGGGAAGTTCGTGGACGAACCCATCGGCGCAAGGCCGGAAAGGACCAGTGTGCCGCCCGGCCTAACCAGCTCGAGGCAGAGCTCCTGGACTTCGGGCGAGCCGATCGCCTCGAACACCGTATCGGCGCCCCTTCCTTCCGTTAACCCGCGCACTGTCTCGACCAGCCCGTCACCTGCCCCGAACGAATGACTGGCGCCGAACTCCTGCGCCACGCGCAGCTTGTCCTCCGACCTGTCGATTGCGATGATCGGATGGCAGCCCGAGAGCCGAGCTCCCATGATGGTGCTCAGGCCCACTCCACCAGCCCCGAATACTACAACGGAGCTGCCGGAAGTGACCTTCGCCGTGTTGAGCGCTGAGCCGACTCCGGTCGTTACCGCACATCCGATCAGTGCGGCGACTTCGAACGGTATCATCGGATTCATGCGCACGCAGCTTCGCTCGGAAACCACGGACTTCTCGGCAAAAGCGGCAAGCCCGCTGAAGTGGTACACCGGCCGGCCGGAAGAATCTCGAAGCCGCGTCGTTCCATCCGCCATCGTGCCGGCCCAAATCGGACCCACGAATGTTTCGCACAGACTTGGGCGGCCATTCAGGCAATAGAAGCAGCAGCCGCAGCTTGGCGCCCAGTTGAGCGAAACGTGATCGCCAACGCCTACAGTCGTCACGCCTTGCCCGACCGCCTCCACGATGCCGGCACCTTCGTGTCCCGGCACGACAGGAAGCGGATGGCTGGTAGCGCCAGTGGCGAGATGCCAATCGCTATGGCAGACGCCCGTCGCCTTCAACTGCACGAGAACTTCACCGGCGTGTGGCTCCTCGAGCTCCAGGCTCTCGATTTCGAATGGACGGTGGGCGGCATGGAGCACGGCTGCTTGAATCTTCACGGAGCCCAGATTATGGGCCAATCCTGCTGGACGCTTCTGGCAAACTAGAGGCGCTCATGGTTCGTTATGTTTGCCCGCTATTCGTCGGTTTGTTCACGCTGTTTTGCGCCAGCTCCGGGTTCGGATCGCTCGGCGCCACCCGCCTCCGATGCGAATCCTTGGTTTCACCGCTCGGCATTGGCGAAACAGCACCTCGGCTGTCGTGGATCGATCTTTCGAGTGCACCGAACATGACCCAAACGGCCTATCAAGTGCTCTGCTCATCCAAGCCGAACGGACCAGCGGACTTCTGGGATAGCGGCACGGTTGCCTCCGACGACTCCACGCAGGTGGTGTATGCCGGCCGCCCGTTGCGGAGTCGCGACCGAGTTTATTGGCGCGTGAAGATCTGGGACCAAACCGGGCATGCGTCGCCATACAGCCAGAGCTCGGTGTTCGAAGAAGGGCTCCTCGAGCCATCGGACTGGAATGCGCAGTGGATCTCATCTAGCCCGGATCCCCTGGAACGGTCGGACTCATTGGCTAACTGGATGTGGACCGACGAAGGTGACCCAGCGAAGGAGGCTCCCAGCGGTAGCAGGTGGTTTCGGGCCCGCGTGCTTGTGCCCGGAGGCCAAAGGATCGACCTCGCGCAGTTGCGGGTTCTCGTAGACGATCACTTCACTGTTTTGGTGAACGGCACGGAGATCGCGCACGGCGACGGCTTCTCGAACTACACCGTCGTGCCGATAGGCCAGTCCCTGCACCCAGGAGAGAATACGGTAGAAATCAAAGCCACGAACGACAAGGGCCCCGCCGGGCTGGCCGTGCTTGGCGAAGTGAAATTCACGGATGGAAGCGGGCAACGTCTCGACAGCCCGCACGATTGGCAGGCGGCCTCCTCGCCCAGCGGCCCCTGGAAGCTGCCGAAAGTGCTCGGCCCGGTTGGCATGAAGCCCTGGGGTTTGGTGCGCCCGATCGTGCCTCCGGACCGGGCGGCCTACTTCCGTAAGCGTTTTTCCGTCGATAAAGCCGTAGCGAGGGCGCGGGTGTATGCCAGCGCCCGTGGACTTTACGAGCTGTATCTGGACGGCCGTAAAGTCGGCTCGGATCTGCTGCGGCCAGGCTGGACGGATTACAACAGGCGAATCCAGTACCAAACATACGACGTCACCCGTGCGCTTGGCGCGGGCGCACACGCGCTTGGATTAATCGTGGGAGACGGGTGGTACTCCGGAAATATCGCGTGGGCGGGCCGAAACCAATACGGCCGAATTGATAAAGGGCTAGCCCAGCTCGAGATCACCTATTCCGACGGGACGTCCGAGACGATCTCCACCGACGGATCGTGGAGAGCGGGCGGCGGGCCGATCCTCCAGAACGACTTGTATATGGGTGAGACCTACGATGCGCGAGACACTCAACGCGGCTGGGCGACCGCAGGCTTCGACGACACGAGTTGGAAGACTCCATACACGCTGTCGGTTAATGGCAGCCGGCTCGTCTCCCAGATGGACCCGTCCGTCCGCGTGCTCGCAACACTCCCCGCAAAAGCTCTGAGTCAGCCGAAGCCTGGAGTGTGGGTCTTCGACCTCGGCCAGAACATGGTGGGCCACGTGCGCCTTAAGGTCTCGGGACCGCGAGGCGCTACCATTTTGATCCGCCACGCAGAGATGTTGAATCCGGACGGCACGGCCTATACGACCAATCTGCGCCATGCGCTCGCCACCGACAGCTATACGCTCAGTGGCAACGGCGTCGAAACCTACGAGCCTACATTCACGTTCCACGGCTTTCGATACGTTGAGCTGACAGGATTCCCGGGTGTGCCGAAGCTCGATGCGGTTACCGGAATTGTAGTCGGGACTGACTCGCCCCAGACGGGCACCTTCGAGTGCAGCTCCTCACTCGTCAACAGCATCCAACACAATATTCTGTGGGGCCAGCGCGGCAATTACCTCGAAGTTCCCACCGACTGTCCCCAGCGGGACGAGCGACTTGGCTGGATGGGCGACGCCCAGATCTTCGTTCGCACAGCGTGCTTCAACAACGATGTCGAGTCGTTCCACACGAAGTGGACCCAAGATGTCGTCGACGCTCAGTCAAGCGATGGCGGATTCTCGGATGTGTCGCCTCGCGTCGGCGACCCGGCGGATGGAGCGCCCGCCTGGGGCGACGCCGGGGTGATCGTGCCTTGGACGATTTATCAATGCTACGGCGACAAGCGACTCTTGGAAAGGCGCTACGACGCCATGGCCTCCTGGGTGCACTACATCGACTCTGCGAACCCGGACCATCTTTGGGTGAAGCGGTCGAACAACAATTTCGGTGACTGGCTGAACGTCAACGACCCGACACCTGCCCCGGTGCTGGCGACGGCGTACTTCGCGCACGACGCGGACCTAATGGCCCGCATCTCCACCGCGCTAGGCAAGCAGCAGGAAGCGGAAGCCTACACCTCGCTTTTCGAGCAAATCAAAGCCGCGTTCCAGAGAGCTTACGTCCGAGACGACGGCTTCATCCAAGGTGACAGCCAGACCGACTATGTTCTTGCCCTATGGTTCGATCTCCTGCCTTCCACGCTGCGCCAGGCTGCTGCCGACCGATTGGTGCGAAAGATAGAAGACCGCAAAATGCATCTCTCGACAGGGTTCGTCGGCACCGGCTACTTGGCGCCGGTCCTAAGCTCGATCGGCAGATCGGACATCGCCTACAAGCTCCTGACGAGCGACACCTACCCCTCGTGGGGATTCGAAGTGAAGAACGGGGCGACTACGATGTGGGAGCGGTGGGACGGATGGACGCCCGACAAAGGGTTCGAAGATCCCGGCATGAATTCGTTCAACCACTACGCGTTTGGCGCGATCGGTCAGTGGATGTACAGTGATGTTGGCGGCATCGACCTGGATCCTTCACAGCCCGGCTACAAGCGATTCGTCATTCACCCCAGAATGGACCCCGCGATATCGTGGGCAAAAGCGGCGCTTGAATCAGTTCACGGGCGCATCTCCAGCTCATGGAAACGCGCGAAGGGGCATTTCGAACTGAACGTCGTCGTGCCGCCGAACACAAGCGCTCTCGTCGTCGTTCCCACCGCAGGCGCCATAACGGCCACGGGCGGAAAGCTTCTGCGCACCGAAGGCGGGTTGGCCTTTTTCGAGGTGGGAAGCGGGAGCTACCGATTCGTGTCCCCGAAGTGATTCCGGGTCCCCTGGTCGAAGCCGAGGGCATCGTCGTTCGGTTCGGAAGCACCGAAGCCCTGAAGGGAGTCGACATCGCATTGGGGCCCGGCGAGGTGCACGGGCTCGTCGGCGAGAACGGTGCGGGAAAAAGCACCCTCGGCAAAGTCATCGCGGGTGTCGTCCAGCCCACATCTGGCGAGGTCAGGGTCGGCGGGGTGGCCCCCGGGCCGACAAGCCCCAAAGATGCCCTTTCGAAGGGTATCGCGCTTATCCATCAAGAACCGCTTACCTTCCCAGACCTGAGTGTTGCCGAGAACGTGTTCATCGGACATCAGCCGACAGGCGCTTTGGGCCTGATGAGCTGGGCCGAGATGAGACGTAAAGCTCAAGCGCTGCTCGATTCTTTGGGTGTCCGCCTGCGCCCCGATGCGCTCGTTCGCGGACTCTCAATCGCCGACCAGCAGATGGTGGAGCTCGCCGCGGCGCTCTCACATGATGCCCGCGTGCTGATAATGGACGAAACAACGGCCTCTATCACCCCGAATGAGGTGGCCCAACTTTTTGGCATCGTGCGCAGGCTGCGCGACTCGGGATGCGCCATCGCGTTCGTGAGCCATAGGCTCGAAGAGATTTTCGAGATTTGTGATCGCGTCACCGTCCTGCGAGACGGAGCGAAGATTGGCGAGCGGAAGATATCCGACACGAACGTTGGAGAGGTGGTTCACATGATGGTGGGCCGAAGCGTCGAGAGCCTGGGGTTTCCCAGCGAGCGGGAGCCGGGCGAAGCACTCCTCGAAGTTCGCGGCCTTACTCTTCGAGGCGCCTTTCAGAACATCGACTTCACATTGCGGGCAGGCGAAATCGTCGGTCTCGCTGGGCTCGTCGGAGCGGGACGCACCGAACTCGCGGAAGCGATCTTCGGCGCTCGGCCGATCGATTCCGGCGACGTGCTCGTGCGCTCGAAGCCGACGAGGATTCGCAGCCCCAGGGACGCCATTCGGGCCGGCATCGCGATGTCGCCCGAAGATCGGCAGCACGACGGCCTCCTCCTTCCCCAAAGCGTCTCTCGTAATTCGTCTCTGGCCCTGCTTCCCAAGTTATTTCCAACTGGTTGGCTGAACGAGAAGCGCGAAAACGCCCTCGCGAGCGAGTACGCTCAGAGACTGCGGACTGCGATGCGCAGTGTGGCGCAGCCAGTCCGTGAGCTCTCCGGCGGCAACCAGCAAAAGGTTGTGCTGGCGAAATGGCTCGCTACGCAGCCCTCGGTGCTGATTGTAGATGAGCCGACGCGCGGCGTAGATATCGGCGCGAAGGCGGAGGTCCACCGCGTCATGAGGGACCTCGCGAACAGCGGGATAGCGATCCTGATGATCTCTTCCGATCTCCCCGAAGTGCTCTCGATGAGCGACCGCATCCTGGTGATGCGCCAAGGGAGGATGGTCTGTGAGATCCCTGGCCCAGAGGCGTCGGCCGAGTCGGTCATGCTGGCCGCGGCGGGGGGGACGACTTAGGTGCCCAAGCTCGGCTGGCGTCGCGAATTCGGCACGATTGCACTTCTGGCGGTTGTGGTCATCGCGGTCGTCGGACGTGATCATAGGTTCCTCGACCCAACTTCTCTCAACAGCGTCCTGCTATGGATCCCCCTCTTGCTCGTAGTCGGCGTCGGAGAGATGCTCGTGATTGTCACGAGGGGAATCGACGTCTCAGTCGGATCGATTTTGGGCTTCTCTGGGATCGTCGTAGGAATGGCACTGCGGTCCAATCCGGGGATGAACGTGGAGTTGGCAGCGCTGCTCGGACTGGGCATCGGTCTGGCTTTGGGCGCTGTAAACGGCGCGCTCGTCGCCTGGGCCCGAGTACCTCCGATCATTGCGACGCTTGGAACCCTGAGCGCCTTCCGCGGGCTAGTGTTCATCGTAAGCCACGGCGTACAGGTGGATTCGAACACCATTCCTCCGGCGCTAACAGACTGGTCGATGTCCGGCCCAGTCCAAATCGGCGGAGCGACGATTTCTTGGTTGCTTCTCATCGCGTTGGTTGTCGCTGCCCTCGCCGCAGCAGTTCTCCGGTCGACGCGCTTCGGCCGAAATGTTTTCGCGATTGGAAGCAATCCCGCCGCTGCGAAGCTGCGCGGCATTTCCCTTCCCCGCACGCTAATGGCTGTGTACTGCGCCTGCGGGGCACTTTCAGGGCTCGCCGGGGTTCTGTACGCTTCGCGCTACGGTTTCGTGAACCCCGGAACCGCGGGGCTCGGCTTCGAGCTCACCGTCATTGCGGCAGTCGTGATCGGCGGTGTCAACGTGTTCGGCGGCTCGGGTTCGGTGCTCGGAGTTTTCCTGGGCTGCCTTCTGCTCTCGGTGATTAACGTAGCCTTGGCGGTTCTCGGCATTTCGGCCACGTGGCAGACGCTCGCCTACGGAGTGGTGATTCTTTTGGCGCTCGTGCTCGATGGCGCCGTGCAGCGCGTATTGCGCCGTGCGACGGAGGCACGTTGATCCGAGTGCTGCACCGGGCGGAAGCGATTCCTGCGGTGCTTCTGGTGCTCGCGATTGCCGCCGGGGCGATGCTCTCGCCGTATTTCCTTGACACCGGATACCTCCTCGGGTCCTCGAGAATCTACGTCGAAACGGGCCTGGTCTCGCTCGGCATGACGTTCGTGATCGTAAGCGGGAACATCGATCTTTCGGTCGGATCCTCGGTGGCACTTACCGCGGGAGTCGTGGCGAAGCTCCTATCGATAGGCATGCCCGTTGGTTGGGCATGGCCGGCGGGCATCGCGTTCGGCGCGCTTCTTGGTGTGTTCAATGGCATCGTCGTCTCGAAGCTCAGGCTCTCGTCCGTCCTCGTCACCCTCGCTACGATGGCGATCTATCGCGGGGTCGCGGAAGTGCTCCTTGGCCCGGCCTCGATACGTCTGCCAACCGACTTTGCAAGTTTCGGCAACGCAACGGCTTTCGGAACGCCCGTCCCCTATTCCCTCATCCTGCTTGCACTCATGGCAGCCGCTAGCGCAGTGCTTCTCGGGCGAACCGTCTTGGGCCGATGGATCTATTCGGTCGGTACCAATGAGCGGGCCGCGGTGTTCTCGGGAGTTCCATCCGGGCGCGTCGTCACCCTCTCGTTCATCCTTTCGGGGGCGTTTGCCGGTATGGGCGGCCTTCTCGTCGCCGCACGACTGGGTGTTGCGAGGTTCGATTCCGCAAAGGGGATGGAGCTGGACGCAATTACGGCCGTCGTACTCGGCGGGGCGAGCATCTTCGGGGGCTCAGGTTCGATTCTCGGCACCGCGCTCGCGTTGCTCGTGCTCGCGGTATTGCGGATAGGCATGGGTGTGGCCAACGTCACCCAGGAATATCAGCTCGCCGTGATCGGTACGCTGCTGGTGGTTGCGGTGGCGGTGGGCGCTATTTTCCAGCGCCCGGGCAGCACAGACTGAAGCCTAGCGGTATTGCACGACTCTCGCCATCGGAGGATAGGTATCGGTGGAAATCAGCTCCTCTCGCCCGCCGGTGAATCTCAGTACGGTCACATGGCACCCGATCTTGCCCGTATTCCTCACTCGCGCGCGTCCGTGCTGGGCGCCGAGATCGAACTCCTGAGGAGCGCTTACCTGGTCGATCCTCGCCACCACTTGCGGTCGAACTGGAAGATCGTGCGAGGCAACGATAGAGAGGCGCAGGTCGTCTCCAACGAGGTCTCCTTCGATGCGCACCGGGAAATCGTATGGATTGACGAACCGGAGGTCAATATTGCTGAACGCAACGGCCGCATCCCGTCCAGGAGTGATGTACGACGGCGCAAACCGGTGACGATGGCGCTCGATGATCTTCATGCCGGCTAGAAGCACCGCGTTGTAGAGCGTGGTCGAAGTCTGGCAAACGCCGCCACCCCAATCCGAGATGAGCTGGCCGTTGTAGCTAACTGGTGCTTTCCGGTACCCCTCGTCTCGCGAGAACGAGCCCACCCTTTCGTTGAACGAGAAGAGACTGCCGGGCGGAATGATATCCCCCTTCAGTCGAAGGAGAGACAAGTAAGCGTTGTGACGCTGCGAGATCGTGCGGCCATTGAGCGACGTGCAATAGGAGCCGATCTCCCGCTCCCGGGGGAGCTGCTGGAACGCAACTCCGCCGATGGCGAGCACTGCCGCCCCTCCGAGAGCATGCAAGACGCGCTGGAACTTCAAGGCGTCACCTCGAATAGATTCTCGCCCGACGACCCCCGATCGCTGGAGTCGTACATGTTAGAGATCACCGTCGGAAGGGCGTGAGCGACGCCCGGGGTTTCCGCGCGCAATGTGTACACGATCCGGTGGATCCCGGCAGGCAGAATCGTCACGAAGAATGCGGCGCGGTCGTCACGGATCACGATGTCCGACCACCAAAAATCCCAAGACTCGTCGAGGCCGGGTTCCTGGCGCTCCACGATCCTGCAATTGCTCGGGATCGGGTCCTCGATCATGATGTAGTTCTTTGGACTGGCGGTGTTGATCGTCAGCGTGCATTGCACGATATCGCCGGAGCGCGCCTGGCTTACCGGGTCCTTGCTCGGCATGAGCTTTAGGTCGCCCGATTCAGTGCGCTGCGATTCCAGCACGTAGTATTTTCTTGTAACCGTCGGGCCGCTATCCGTGATGAGCTGTCCGATTTGCGCCTCGACCGGGTACTGCACCAGATCCGACGAGTAATAGATCGGTGCCCGGCCATTCGACTCGATCGACACTCGGTTCTCGCCAAGCGTCAGGCTTTGGACAGGTATCTCGATGACCGCGTCCGGATCGCCGATGGACGCAGGGCTGAAGTGAAGCTCCCTCACAATGCGGCCATTCAACGACACTCGTACGTCGGAGGTTTGGCCCGCCTCCCCTGTTCTCGCCAGATACGCCGTCAGGGCGATGAGGACCGAGGACGTGTCTCGGGTCGAATCCCACATATCGCCCTGCTTCCTCTTGTCCAATAGATAGCGAACGGCGCGCGGGATGGCCGGCAGGCTCGGATCGAGCGTGGCAAGCGCACGAAGCGGGACGGCCGTTCCCTCCACTCCCCATTGATCGGGGCCATTGGGCCAGTAGACGACAGCCCCTGTCCCTTCGGCTTTGGCGACAATTGCGTCCAGAGCGTCCTTTTCCGATGAGGCATACGCCGAGCCGAGCTCATGGAAGCCCATGGCGGCATAGGCGGCCGTCGAGGGGTCCAGGCCGGCTCGCATAATGCTCGTTAGCACCCGGGCCGCGATCTCTTTCTGCCCGTATTTGGCCAGGTCGTACGCAAGATAGGCGCGGACCGCGCTCGAATCGGTGGAGCTCTTTTTGGAAGTGAGCCGATCCTTGGACCACTCGAGAGCCTGACTTACGTCGATCTCGTCCGTGCGATACCCGGCTTTGTTGGAAAGGTCGAGGCCGTCGAGCACATACGCCGTCATGAACGGATCGGATTCGTCCCAAGTCCACCAACCCCACGCGCCGTCCGGGTGCCGCATTTTCGAGAGCCTGGCCACCGCATCTCGGGCGATCTTCGGAACGGACTTCACGAGCTGCGGCTGCGGCATGTGGATGTCGTCCAGCATTTTCGCCACGAGAACCGAGGGCAGGAATCGGCTCATCGTTTGCTCCACGCACCCGTATGGGAAGCCGACCAGGCCATCGAGCGAGCGAAGCATCGCCGACGCGATGGAGGGAGACACGCTCAGCCGCAGCCTGCCCGTGTTACGGTCGGCGTTCGGTCGCAAGTTGAACCTCAATGTCTGGGACCCATGGACCTCGCCCGAGTCGGTTTCTTCCACCATTCGGCCGTGGGGCTCGATCGGAACAACTTCTCGGACCCCGTCCGAGGCGCCCCCATCGATCCACGCCTTCGCCGTCAAAGTGCCTTGGCCCGAGGCGGGCGCAGACACCTTCCACACGAGCTGACCCGAGCTTCCGGCCGCCAGCGAGACGCGTCGAAGCTTGTCCCCGTCCGCCACGATTCCTTCGGCGTCGAGCCGGACGTGCACGTCCGCAGAATTAGGCGTGTCGTTAGTTACCGCGACAACTACGTTTCTCTCGTCCTGCTGAACAAGGAACGTCGGCGCCTCGATTCTCACCATCAGGTCCTTTCGCGCCTTGAACGAGGTCGTAGCCATTCCCACGGCGCTCTCGTCCGTTGCTCCGACCGCCGTCGCTCGCCATTCGGTCAAATTGTCTGGAAGGGGAACTTGGATCCGTGCGGTGCCCGAAGAATCGGTCATCACATCCGGCATCCAAAACGCGGTGTCGAGAAACTTGCTGCGCACCGGAATGTTCGCGCCGCCCTTATCCCCTCCGTCGAGATAGATCTCGGGGAAGGAGTAGTTCGTCTGGACGTCGTTGGAACGCTTGGGGTACAGGGCCCCGATAATGTCGGTCCGATCCGGATGGATCGCGTAAATCGAGGCATCGACGACGGCAAGGGAAACATCTGCCGGCACTCCTTGCCCTTGGGCGTCCAGAGTGCGGACGGTGACGCCTACGGTCTCGCCCGGCTTCACAGTCGGGCGGTCGCTCACTACCTGCACTGAGAGCTTGCGCTCGCCAAGATTGACTACAAGGCTCTTGTCCGCCTCCAAGAATTGCTTTCCACGAACGTAAGCCACACTCACGTACGCATTGGGAGCAAACGATTTGGCCACAGGGATGTCGATGGTCGTCGAGCCGGTCGCAAGGAGCACGACGCGGCTGTACAGGACTTTGTCGGCTTGGACGCAGACGAGCGCAGACCCTCCCGGTCGGTCGCACTGGATCATCGCCTTGGCGGACGATCCAACCGAGTACGTCTTACGGTCGAGCACGAGCTCCAGATTTCCTGGCTTCGGACCCTGTCTTGGCGTACCCCCCTCCACGTAAATGTAGTCCGCGGCAGTGACGTCATGCCCCTGGTCGTCGGTTGCCAATGCGCGAAGAGCCATCGAGCCCGCGGTGGTTCCGTTTAGCTGGAACTTTGCCAAACCGTCCGGGCCCGTGCGAGCCCGTAGGGTTTGCGAAGGCGAAAAGTGCCGCACATCGTTCGTCCACGTCTCCGAGCCCACTTGGAGCTCGACATCGCGATTCGGAACCGGCTTGGGAGGAGTATCGTGCGACATCGTGGCGACCGTAACGGTCGCGCCTTCGCCGGGTTGGACCACGTATTGGCTTAGCTGTATATCGAGAGAGAACGATGCCCTTACGACCTTGATCACGCCCTGTCCGCTGAAGAATTTGCCCGCAGCTTCCGTCACCGATGCTTCGATGGTGTAGTCGTAGTCCGACGGCAGCTCGTTCGGATCATTCTTCGCCTTTGTGTCGAATGTGACAACGGCCCTGCCTGCCGCATCTGTCGTCGTGTCGAGTTTCTGCGAGAATTCGCCGCCTTGGAAGCCCTCGGAATCGTCGGGCTGCTCAGCCATTCCCGCTCCTTCCTCATCGCCCAGCATGTCGGACCAGTGAGGCGAGCGGAATACGGACACGTGCACCTTGGCCCCTGCGACGGGCCCACCGAAGTAGTAGGCGCATTCGATAGTGGCCGACGCCTTGTCTCCCAAAATGAAGTACGGCTGCGAGGGCTTGACCGAGATCGTGAACTCGGGCTTCCTGTAGCTCGCGATCGGCACGTAATACGTGTCCTCGCCCCCGAACGCCTTCGTGACGATCTGGTACCCGCCAGGTGCAGCCTCGGGGCTCGTACTGAAAGAGCCATTGAATGCGCCGTGCGCCGTAACCTGCAGATCGAGAGTTTGCAGCAGATTGCCTTCGGGGTCTTTGACCTCGACTTTCGCAGTCCCCGAGCCTGGAAGCCGATAATCCGAGCCCTGGAGCCGCCGGACAATGCTCTTGAACCGGATCAAGTCGCCCGGCTTATAAACGGGCCGGTCTGTGTACGTGAAGATCCTGATGTTCGGGTCTGATCGATCGTTGTCGTCTCCGTTCGAATAGAAGCCGCACAGCGCTGCGGACCGCCCCGCAACAGCGACCACGGTAACAGGGCTTGTCGAGCCGAGCGATACCTGGGCGAGCCCATCCGCATTGGTCGTTCCCTTGCGCTCCAATGCACTCTTCCCCTGGCACAAGATCGTCGCTCCCATAATTGGGGAGCCATTTCGCACATCCGAAACGTAGCACAGGGCTTGGTCGCCATACGACTTGGTGACCAGCGCGATTTTCGTAATGTTGAGATACGTGCCCGCGCTGGCGCCGCCGCCCTCGCATTGCACCCAGTAAAGCCCTTCACCAAGCTTCGGCACGTCCAGGTCTTCCACGAATGTGCCTTCCGCGTCCTTCTTCAAGATGCGATGTGAAAGTGCTGCGACCTTCGACGCGACTGAGGAGACTTTGAGTGTGCGGCCGTATTCGGGATGCGCAAGCGGCGACAGAGTTTCTGAAAGCCCGCCATGAGAGGCGATCGCCTGGGGATCGAGCTTGTACGCTTCTACCGAAAGGTCGTCTGCGTTCACGAAGCCGTGCACCTCGACCCTCGGCGACTCGTCCGGAGTGAACACCCTCTGGCTCGCGTACAGCTTCAGGTAGCGCTCCTTCGGAGCGAGCTGCAAATCGAGTGGCGTCGGCGAGCCCTCGTTTATCGACACGGTGGTCTCTTTTAGCTCGTGAGCCTTGGCAGAAGCTGACAGGCGGTATAGGCCGGCCGGAACCTCGTGAAGCGCGAAGGTGCCACGATCGTCGGTCCTGACGGTTCGGGTCCAGCTTTGGCCCTCCCCCTCGGCGACCGAAGAAAAGGTCACCATCGCCCCCACGAGCGGCGCGCCGTTCTCTTTCATGGTGACCGAGCCGAGAACCCCTCCCACCGGCGTTTCCTGAGTAACCCCGAAACCTAGAAGGACTGCGCAAAGCACCAGCGCCGCGAACAAGCTTAGAGCGCGAGCGTTCATACGGCCTCCGCCTTCGGCGCACGATATCGAATGGCCGCGAGCGCCATGGCGACCACCGCCACGACTACCGAGGTCCAGACGAAGAACTTAAGCTTATCGTCGCGGCTGAGTGCTCCCAGCGACGCGGTCCAGCCGTATGTCGCAAAAAGCAGGCCGGCTATTCCGGCAGACAGCGCGACGGGAAGCACGGAAGCCTCGGCTCGGAAGGACTCGATCCAAAGCGCGAGCCCGAGGCCCGCCACGAATCCGACGGCTCCCTTCGCGCCCAGAACCAAGCTGAGGACAGCCGGTAGGCCGACCAATAGCACGCCCCACAAAGTCGCGCCCGCAGCACTTCTGCCGGTGCGCAGCCAGTCGCTAGGCAACAGAGGCAGAACCGCGCCCGTGATCAAGCCGACAAGCGCATAGTGCTGCCCAATGTCGAGAGCACGCGAGATGTCGGGATGCGCTTCTCGAAAAGTCCGGTACAGAACGAGCCCGACAAGCGGGCCGAGGGTCAGGAGCGCGCGGCGATTGTCCAACATGCAAAGCATTGCGGCCGCCAGCCCCAGCGCGAGCGCCATACCGAGGCTCTTAGCCAGCCCGAACGACACCGTGGCCAAGCCCAGCCAAAGCAGCGCTGCAACGCCCGAACGAAGTGGATCGGAGGGATTGGTCGGCGGAAGCATCTTATGGACGGCGAACGCCACGACTACCGCCATAAAGAGTGACACCGGGCCGCCTTCGAGATGCATATATCGCGTGCAGCAAACGGCGCCCCAAGCAGCGAACAGTACGGCTACCACAGGTGCGATCTTTCGGAAGGTAGCCGTCGATAGCGATTGCGAAATCAGAATCACGGCAATGCCGATCAGCACCGCCCCCAGCACCAATACGACGCCGGCGGACGCGTAAGGCTCCTCGCGAGATGTCGCGGCTCCGAGCTGATCCGCAACCGTTGCAAGCAGCGCTCCGAGACTGCAAATTGCGCCGGGCGCTTCGTCCCCTTCCGTCCAAGCCGCCAGGGCCGCGAGCGATGCCCCGATCAGCACCGCATCTTGCAGGAAAGAACCGGTGCTGACGCTCCATTTCGCACCGGCAGCCGCTGCAACGCCCAGCGCCAGCGATGCAGCAGGACCACCGTTTAGTCCTAGGGCGATAAAGGCGGCGCACATACCCAGCACCACCCCTTCGAAAGTGGAAACGGCGTCCGTCGCGCCGCGAAGCTGCCACGCCGCTGCGGTCAGCACTGCCAGAAGCACGAGCGCCCCTACAAGGGAGCGCCAGGCAATCGGCTTCCAAATCTTGCGGTCAGTGGCCCGGCGTGTGGCAAATGCTGCTAGCAAGGCAAGCGCTAGGGCTACGAACGGCAGAAGAGTGGTCATTTTTGCCTTAGGCACCCGCCGCACGGAAGGCCCATTGGCAGGTGTTCAGCCTAACGACGTAGCAAGGACGCGAACGGTATGAGTTTTTTTAGAATTTCTTTTCTCCGAAGGAGCCGCCGAACGGTTCGGTGATGTGAATCGGAAAAAAGCCCCAGCACGACATTCAGGTAATCGTCCAAGTACAGATGATTCTCGCGCTGATCGTCACCGCAATGCTCACCCAGGGCACGACGCTATATCTGTCGGATCACGGCTCGGATTCCAATACCGGAACGTCCGAAGCACAGGCATTCGGATCGTTGGAGCGCCTCGATTCCGCTCTGAAGCAGATTCGCGCCGGAGGCAATCAGACGCCGGTGTCCGTCGAGGTCTCCGGAACGATCTTCCTGCCAAAAACCGCTCGTCTCGGAACGGAAGCTTCGAACGTTCGGTTCGAGGGGACCGGAGGATTCAGCGGAGCGGCCCGTATCTCCGGTTGGAAGACGGACCCCTCGAGCTCCTCGCGTTGGGTCGTCACCATTCCATCCGGTTTGCAAGTCCGACAACTCTTTTCCGCTGACGGCTCGGTGCGGGACTCCCGCCCGAAGCTGCCCGCGACCGGCGAGTACCACTTCGCCGATCTTCCCAACGGAGGAATCCGTGCGGCTTGGGACAGCCATCAGGACGCTGCCATCTTCTCAGGCTCCGACATCCAGCGCTGGAAAAACCTCTCGGATGTCGAAGTTGTCGCCTACTCCTATTGGTCCGAGTCTCGGCTGCCTATCCAGTCGGTGGACCCTTCTTCGCACCTTGTTAGGTTCGATCGTCCGAGCGTCTGGAGATTGACGAACACAGACCGTTCCGAGGGGGCTCCTTACGTGGTCGAGAACGTATTCGAGGCGCTCCGTTCGCCGGGTCAGTTCTACTGGGACCGCCCCGCGTCGAAGCTGTACTACATTCCACGCCCGGGTGAGAGCCTCGGCGCGTTCGTCGCTTATGCGCCACAGTTTCCCGTGCTCATCCAAGCTACGAATGCCAAGGGGCTGTCGTTTTCAGGTCTGACGTTCGAACACACTCAGTTCACTCTCCCCGCGGGCGTGTCCGGCGCCACCCAGGCCTCATGGAACGTCCCGGCGGCTCTGACGCTGACATCCTGCCAAGACTCCTCAATCGCCCGTTGCACGTTTCAAGCCCTCGGAGACTATGCGGTCGAGCTGTTCGGACCGAACACTTCGAACACGACGATCAAAGGATGCTCGATGCGGGACTTGGGCGCTGGTGGAGTGAAGCTGAACCACGCCACAACCGGCACGAAAATCGAGGACTGCACGATTGAAGATGGCGGAAAGGTCTACCCGAGCGCGGTAGGAATCTGGATCGGCGATTCTGGTCACAACCTCGTCAGTCATAATCGCATCGCGAAGATGTTCTATTCCGGCATCAACGTCGGATGGAGCTGGGGATACGGGCCGACAACGGCGCAAGACAACACGGTCGAGTTCAATGACATATCGGACATCGGACAGGGGCTGCTTTCGGATATGGGCGGAATCTACACGCTCGGGCTGTCCGAAGGCTCGATACTGCGCAACAACCTGATCCACAACGTGCGCTCCCGCACGTTCGGCGGCTGGGGGATCTATTTCGATGCCGGGACGACAGGGATGCTCGCCGAGAACAACGTGGTATTCGACGCCAAGACAGGCGGCTTCCATCAAGACTATGGAAAGTCCAACACGATCCGAAACAACATCTTCGCCTTCAGCCCAATGACAGGGCAGATTATCCTTTCCAAGCCGGAGTCGCCGAACAGCTTCACGTTCGAGCATAACATCGTCGAATGGTCCGGCACGGACCTTTTCGCGGGCGCCTGGGAAAACAGCAACACCGTACTGGGGGACAATCTTTATTGGCGAACCGACGGACCCGTGACGACCTGGAAGGGAATGTCGCTGGACCAGTGGCAGCGCGAGGGCCACGACCAAGGAAGCCGCGAGGCGGACCCGATGCTACGCGATCCGAAGGCGCTCGATTTTACGCTGAAGCCAAACTCGCCTGCTCTGGCAATGGGCTTCCGTTCGATCGATCTGTCCACGATCGGCCCACGGTCTTGAGGCACATCCGATTCGCCTAAAGATTTGCTCAGCTTAGGCCCTCTTCCCGCCCAGATAGCCGATTCTGTCGTCATACATTCGATGCCAACCGAACCGATAGTTCAAGCTGGTACATCTTTGTCCGACCGAGAGCCAGGAGACGCGGCCAACCGCCGCGGGGTGCTCTTGGTCAACACGAATTCGAGGCGTGGCCGCCAAAGCTTCGGCGACGCTCAGCGACTTCTTGCCGAGCAGGGAGTTGCCCTGGATTCGGCGATCGCTTTCCGAAACGTGAAGGAGCTCATTTCGGCAGCTCAGAACGCGATCGACCGAGGGGCAAACCTCGTCGTTGTGGGTGGAGGGGACGGCACTCTCAGCTCCGTCGCACCTATCATCGTCAGGTCGCGGTCGCTGCTCGGGGTGTTGCCGCTCGGAACGGGGAACTCCTTTGCTCGGGATCTGGGCATACCCACCGATCTAGAAGCCGCCTGCTCGGTGATTTCGAGCGGAATGGAGACGGCGGTAGACGTGGGCGAGGTTGGTGACAGGCAATTCCTGAACCTTGCGACCGTCGGGCTCACCAGCCTAATCGCCCGGCAGCTCAACGTCAAGATGAAGCGCCGATTCGGCGTGCTTTCGTACGCGATCGCGCTCTTTGTCGCTCTGCGCAAGGAACGTCCGTTCCGAGCGCGCATAGAGACCGAGTCGGGCGTCGAAGAGTACGACACGCTCCAGGTCGTTATAGGCAACGGGCGTTTCCACGGTGGCCCCTTCCCTCTTGCTCCCGACGCGGGCATCGATACCGGCCGGCTGGTTGTCTATTCGCTCGCCACCCGAAGCAAAGGTGCGTTCCTGAGGCTGGCGCTGGCGCTGCCGACAGGGCGCCATGTGGACCTTCCGGACGTCAAGTGGCAAACTTGTCGAGGAGGCCGGTTGTCGACCACGCCATCGATGAAAGTCGACGTGGATGGCGAGCTCTGCATGAACACGCCAGTGGAGTTCCGGGAGCTGCCAGGCGCGCTGAGAGTAATCGCTCCGCTGGATTTCACTCGGACGGACTAGATTCGGCGCCGCTGTCAAGCGTGAAATAGAAGGTCGCCCCTTCAGCTTCCGCGCTATCGGCCCAGATATGGCCGCCGTGCCGGCTGATGATCCGCTGCACGGTCGCAAGTCCGATTCCCGAGCCTGGATACTCAGAGGAGGAGTGCAGCCGTTCAAAGGGAGTAAACAGCTTTGAAGAATACTCGGGGTTGAATCCTACGCCATTGTCGCGGACGAAGAATGTGCCCTCGGGCGTGCAACCGACCTCGATCGTTGGGTGATCCACCTTCGAGCTGAACTTGATGGCGTTCGAGAGCAGGTTGTCTAGCACGATCCGAAGCAGCCTCGGGTCCGCGATCGTCACCATGTTCGGCTGGATATTGAAGAGCACGGCGGCGAGAGACCCGTGATGGTCTTCCGTCAGATCATGAACCATGCGCGTCACATCGATACGGTTCCGAACGACCTCTGCGCGTGTAAGCCGGGAGAGCGTCAGCAGCGCGGTTATCAACTCGTCCATGCGGTGCGCCGCCGCCCGAACGCGCGCGAGATACTCAACCGCCGCGGAATCCAAAACGTCTCGGCTGTCTTCTAACACAGCTTGGCTGAAGCCGTCGATGCTTCTTAGAGGCGCACGCAAGTCATGCGAAACCGAGTAGCAAAACGCCTCGAGCTCGTTGTTCATCGACTTCAGGTCGCGAGTCCGCTCTTCGACTTTGCGCTCCAGGCTGGCATTCAGGCTCCGAATCTCAAACTCGGCCCGGCGGCGCTGGGAGATTTCCGCCTGCGCGCTGCCGTAAAGGTGAGAATTCTCGATCGCGACTGCGGCGCGGCTAGCTATCTGCTCCGCGAGTTCGAGATCGGCTTCGCTGTAATGCTTCCCCGATTCCGCCCAAACGAAGGTGATTGCCCCTAGAATCCGCTCGCGGACTTTCATCGGCACCACCATCACCGAATTGATTTGGAGTGCTTTGATGGCTGCTCGGCGCGACTCGTCCAGCCCCGCCCTGTCGAGCATCTCGTCGGTGATGGACGGGTACAGCTCGCTTACTCCAGTTCGAAGAACGTTGCGGATGCCCATGTGCTCCTGCCGCTCTGGCCCCAAATTGCTGGCGACCTCTTTCGCTTGCTCGATCCTCTCGGGATCGACGTGGGCAACGGCCACGCGGGATGGCTCGCCGTCCTCCCCCATCACATCGACGGCGCACCAGTCCGCAAATCCGGGCACTGCCAGCTGAGCAACCTCTGCCAACGTCCTCTGGGTGTCGATCGACGAGCCGAGGACGCTTCCCGCATCGGCGAGCAGCCGGTCCGAGAAGCTGATCCTCGATAAGCGCTCCGCGTAACGCATGGCCGCTGACCTCGCGTGGCCCTGACTCAGGGTGATCCCGAAAAGAAGCAGGCTCACCACGCCGCCGAGGAACGTCACTCCGGTAGCCAGGGGCGTGCTGGAGGTCGACACGAACCCGGGAAGACTGCGCGTGCGAAGCGTCCAGATGTGTCCAGGAACCTGGATATAGTCGATCGCTACGAGTGAGCCCACACGATCCGATTCCGGGCCGCTGTACAGCTCTTCCTTGGGATCGGTCGACTGGCCGTCGAATATCTCGAATCTCAGATCGATGAACTGATCCCTGGTCAAGACCTCCTTGAAGAAATCCAGCGCGCGAAACGGACTGTACACGAAGCCCACGATGTCCCTGCGGCGCTCCGCCAAGGTCCGGCGGTGCGTACCGCCGGCGTACACGCCGCGATAAGCCAAGAAACCCGGCGAGGCGGAAGATGCCGGTTCCTGAACGAGCACTACCTTGCCCGAAATCGAGGCCATACCGCTGTCCCGCGCCTTGTCCATAGCCTGTCGGCGCACCGGATCGCTAAACATGTTGTAGCCGAATGCAGGAGCGTTGAGGTTCTCCGGCTCGAGGTACAGGATCGCGTGAGGCTCTAGCCCGGCCGGCAGCGGATGAACCTTGAACCCTTTCATGCCTTGTGCGGCCATCTGCTTTTCGACAGCGCCTATCTGGCTCGGGTCGAGCTTGCGATCGAATCCTATGCCGAGCACGCCAGGATAGTTCTTCGCAAGGTTGAGCGTTTGAACGTAGGTCCGGAAGCTCTGCCGATCGACTTGCGGCTGTGCGGCGACAAAAGCCGCGGTGCCTCGTAGAAGCGTGACTTGCTCTGAGGCACGAGATTTGATGGCGTCGATCGCCATGTCGACGTCGTGCCGAAACCGCGCATCGTCCTGTCGCTGCACAACCCCTTCGGCGTCGAAGCTGGCCACAGCCGTGGCGACCAGCGAGATGGCAAGAACCAGATACGGGGTATAGCCCGCGCTCGTCGGGCGTCGGCCTGGTAGGGTACTTCTCGCCATCGCTTCTTCGGAAGCTACGCTTTCAGCTTGATCGTCAAGATCTCGAACGGTTTGTAGTCGAAGCTGACTATGCCTTCATTGACGTCCAACTCGCCGATTTCGTGCTCTTCGAGATCGCAAAGCATTGCTGTCGACGGTTTCTTGGCAACCGTTAGCTCAGCTCTTCCTCTGCTATTGTGGCACTCGTACAATCGCACAATCGTATCGTTCGAGTCTTCCGCCTTTTTGACGGTTTCGATCACGATATTCCTGTCCTCGCATCCCACCAAAGGCGGAAGTGCGCCGGATTCCCCTTTCGAGGGCTTCAGGAAGGCGTGCCTTACGGGAGCATTCAACGCGTAGGCTGCCGAAACGATTCCTGCATAGTTGTACGGGCCGAAATGCGGAATCAGCGTGTACGTGAACCTGTGAACTCCCATGTCCGCGACCGGGTCGGGCGCCTTCGGGGAACGAAGAAGGGTCATACGCATCACGTTTCCGCGCACGTCATGCCCATACTTGCCGTCGTTGAGCAGCGCGGCTCCCAGGTCTCCCTCGCTCAGGTCGATCCACTTCTGGGCGCACACCTCGAACTTCGCCAAGTCCCACGTGGTGTTCGCGTGGGTCGGCCGCTCTACGTTTCCGAATTGGATTTCGTACGTGGCCCTTGCCGCGTTCACGTTCACGGGGAACGCGACCTTCAGCATCTTGTCTTCCTCGTGCCAGTCGATCTCCGTATCGAAACGAATGCCCGGTGTCGGACCCAGTGAAATACGCTGCCGGATTGTGGAGCTGCCGAACCGCTTCACGATCTCGGCGGCCACCCTGACAGGTCCCCGCTCCACGATTTCGAAGCTGTCGCTGCGAAGGAGGTCCTGCCCGGACTCGTAGGCGAACACGTCCACATCCCAGGCGCTCCAGAACAGCGGCTTGTCTTCGAACAGTTGAAAGACGTTTCCCAGCTTGCCCGGCTCGATGAACTCCGTTCCGTCGTCGAGACTCATAATCGACGCGATGTTGCCGGCATTGTCGAATCGCACGCTGATCTCAGCGTTCTCGATACGCCGCGCGCTGCTCTTGAGCTTGGGTTTCACTGTCACCGGCTGATCGTCTAAGTCGCCGATCACGACGCTGCCGAGGGCAGCCTGCGGAGTCTGGAAGATCAGCTTTCTCTCACCGAACTCCTCCACAGCCTGAAGCGGGACGATGTCGTCCGGAGTGGACAGCGACGCGGGCGCCCACTCCTCAGTCCAAGGGATCTCTCCCTGTGAAGCGGTCGTCGAGTTGTGGAACAGCGCTACCGGACGGCTCATCTTCGACGTGTCGAATGCGCCACCGAACGCCCGCAGCGACTGCAGAATGATCTCCTCGCCGGCCTGCTCGACCTTCTCGTACTCCCGCATGCTGTCCACGTACACTTCGTGAACCGAGGAGCCGGGAATGATGTCGTGAAACTGGTTCAAGAGGACCAGTTTCCACGCCTCTTCGAGCTTTGCCGCAGGGTAAGAGTCCGGAAAACCGGGAGCGAAGGACGCAAGCAGCTCGGCGTCCCGCAGCAAGAACTCGCACCGGCGGTTCGCCCGCTTGTTCGCCGCCTGGGTTGTGTACGTTCCCCGGTGCAGCTCCAGATAAAGCTCGCCCACCCAGGTCATGAGGTCGCGGCTGCGACTCTTGGCCTCGCGGAAGAAGTCGATTGCCTTCTTGCCGAGCGCTACCTCCGGGTAATTCGGCGCAAGCTTGCCGCGCCGCAGAAACTCCAAATGCCGCTCCGTCGGGCCCCCGCCCCCATCGCCGAATCCGAACACATACAGCGACTGATCGAGCCGGGCGTGATCCTTGTAATTCTTAACCGAATACACCACCTCCTTCGGCTCGCAGCTACCACAATAAGTGTCCGCAGGCGGGAAATGCGTCCAAACCTTGGTGCCGTCGATTCCTTGCCACCAGAACGTGTGGTGCGGAAACTTGTTGAACTGATTCCACGAGATCTTCTGCGTGAGGAAGTATTTGACGTCGAATTTGGCAAGGATCTGCGGTAGCGCGGCTGAGTAGCCAAAAACGTCCGGCAGCCACATGTCTTCGGTTTGGTAGCCGAGCTTGTCCCGGAAGTAGCGCCGTCCATACAAGAACTGGCGGATGAGCGATTCCGCGCCTGTCAGGTTGCAGTCCGCCTCGACCCACATCGAGCCCACCGGCTCCCACTGCCCCCGGCCGATCGCTTCCTTCACCCGCTCGAACAGATGCGGATACTCCCTTTCCAGCCACTCATACTGACTGGCCTGCGAGTGAACGAACACATACTCCGGATACCGCTCCATCAGGCCAAGCTGGGTGCTGGTGGTGTGGGCCATCTTCTTCTTTGTGATCTCGATGGGCCACAGCCAGGCGGTGTCCAGATGCGCGTGCCCGACAGGAAATATCGTGTGTTTGATCTCCCCATTGAGCGATCCGGCAGCGTCCCGAATCAATTTGCGGCATCGGGCCACCGTCTCTGGCGCGCCGTACGAATACATGTTCACAACGTCGTTCAGCGCCCGAAGCAAAGTTAGGTGCGCGGGATCCTGCGCATCGATCGTCTGCAAAAGGTTGTTGTAGAAGTCGAAGTCGTACAGGAGATCCTTCGTTTCCGGATCGACGACGACCAACTCCGCGCGGTCTACCTTCTCGACCAGCGGCTGCCTCGGCTTTTCCTTGCCATGCACGGTCACCTGGGCGTTTCGCGAGTACGCCTGGATGTAGTAAGTCAGCTTCTCGCCGCCGCACGCCTTCGTGCCTCCCGCGGCCATCGATGCGCCTTCGAGCCAGCCGAAGTCGCTGTGCTCCACATCGATGCCGCACCAGGGTGAATTATCCTTCCAGACCGTTCGCTCGCCGCCGACCTCGGCTACGACCGCGACGTGCTTGCCGCTAAAGCTCTGCGGCACGACGCCGCTCAAGCGAAACCAGAATGTGGTGTAAGCCGGCCCGTACTCGAACCCTTTGGAGACTTCCTTCCAAGGGCCGGCCTCTGCCTCCTCTTGTGAGTGATACGGCCGGTCGCAGAACTCGATTTTCAGGGGGTGCGTCTCGCCGAAGACGGCGGGACGAAGCGTGTGCTGGAGGAAGGAATTGAGCCTTCGCTGGGTCAGTTCGGTGTGCTTGAGCATTGGCGTTCAGTGAGTCGCGAAGTTTACTCTTGCGAACTCGCGTTCCAATGCGGTCTATACTGTACTTATGCATCCAGTACTAAGCAACCACCCGCGAGCGGCCGAGAGCCTGGAGGAGATCGAGGCAGCGTCGCTGGCGCTTGCCGCGCTCTATCTGCCCGGAGCCCCACGTGGCGCAGCAGCCTCTACCCGAAGATGGCGGCTGGTCCATCACGCGCTGTTGCAGCGGCCTGCGCCCATTGAGCGCGCCTCCGAAATCCTGGCTGACGCACGTTTCTTCGAGGAGGCCCTGATCCTCGGCGATCCGCGCCTGCTCGATTGGGTCCGATCCGAACGGACTTCCCAACGGTTCGTCACGTGGCTCGATGACGCCTACCCGGCGCGGTGGAGGAGCCTCGAGCGCGTCGATCCTCCTCCGTGCCTGCCATGCAGATACCCGCTCGCTGTTTGTCGCCCGCTGCTGGCCGTGCTCGTCGGTTCGGCGCTCAGCTCCGCCCACCAATCCATGCTCACGGCCCTTCGATCAAGCATCGTTGGCACGGCCCTGGTTTCCACCTCGTCCGTCGAGCTCTCCCAAGGTTCGCTGCTCTGCCTCCCGGCACGCGGATTCTTGCTCGGAGCCGCAATCGCGCCGTTCGCGCTGGTGATCGGCGCGGGCAGCTTCTCCGACCCAGCCGCGGCAGCGGCGCTCGAGGCTCACAGGAAGCGATTCTCACGAATCATAATCTCCGGATCCGGCCCCGTCGAGGCCGCATTTACCGCGCTCGGTTGCGAGACATTTGCCTCGATTGGGCGCCTGCTGCATTTCCTCGCGCTGCAAGCGGCTCCTCCGCCCGGCCAAGTACACTGACCCCCTGTGAGAGCGATTGCCAAGACGCGTCCGGCTTGCGGAGTCGAGATCGTCGATGTGCCTGAACCATCTCCGGGACCCGGAGAAGTCAAGATCAAATTGGAGGCCGCTTCGGTTTGCGGCACCGACTTGCACATCTACCGCTGGGACGGATGGGCGTCTTCTCGCATCACGCCGCCTCGCATCATAGGACACGAGTTCTGCGGCGTCATAGTCGAGGTCGGCCAAAGGGTGTCCCCTTCGCGGATCGGCCAGTTCGTCGCCAGCGAGTCGCACATTGTATGTGGGCACTGCCGGCAATGCCTCAGCGGGCAGGCCCATGTGTGCGTGAACACGAAGATCCTCGGTGTCGACGTCGACGGCGGGTTTGCCGAGTACGCGGTCGTGCCCGAGGACAACGCAAGGCCAACCGACAGATCCGTGCCGCGCGAAATTGCGGCGTTCCAGGATGCGCTCGGCAATGCGGTCCATACGGTCATGGGTGGGCCGGTCAAAGACCAAACCGTCCTCATTACGGGCATGGGACCGATCGGGCTGTTCGCTGTTTCCATTTGTCACGCGCTCGGTGCTGCCAAAGTCATCGTGACCGAAGTGAGCCCATACCGGCTCGAACTCGCCGAGAAGGTGGGCGCCGACGTGATCCTCTCGCCCAAGGACGGCGATCCGGACGAGAGGCTCGCGATCGAGGCGCCGGGCGGAGTCGATGCCACGCTTGAAATGTCCGGGCATCCCAGTCAGCTCGATCTAGCCATTCGCTCGACTCGGCCGGGCGGCCGAATTTCGCTGCTCGGGGTGTACAGCGATTCGATTCAGCCGGTGGACATCAACAAGATCATCTTCCACGGAATCACCATGCAGGGGATCGTAGGGCGCAAGCTTTGGGAGACATGGGATGAGATGGCGCGGCTGCTGTCCTCCGGGAAGCTTAACCTGCAGCCGGTCATCACGCACCGGATGCATTTCACCGAGTTCCAAAAGGCAATGGAGCTCATGGCTGCCGGCCAGGCAGGCAAAGTGGTTTTTAGCTTCGAATAATGCGAAAAAGCCGGGGGCGGCTTCCGGCCCCGGCTTTTCGTTAGTGGAAGGAGGAGATTGGTTTCAGGCCTTGCGGCGGCGTCGGATCAGACCGATCACGCCGAGCCCGAGCACTGCGAGCGATGCCGGCTCAGGAACCGGCGCGCCACCCACGATGAATGCGGTCATACCATTGGTCGAGCCGTATAGCGTCGTGAACGAGACGTGGTAGCCCACCTGCATGTCGCCCGTGCCGAGAGTATCGGACAGCGAATCAAAAGTGAACGTGGCGCTTCCCGATGGAGGGGTCACGTCGTCTCCCTTGCTGTTGTCCGTGAAACCGTGCATCGTGTTGTCGTACTTCCAGTTGTTCTGGTCTGTACCGCTGGAAGTAACCGTGCCTGCGGTTGGGACCGCGAACACGCCGAACACGTCGGTAATCGTATATGTCCCGGTTCCATCCGTAAAGGTCGGAGTGCCGGAGCTGAAGGCAAACGAAATGTCGTTGCCAGAAATCGAGCCGCTGAGGCCCGTCAAAGTGCCCACGTGGAACTGCGCCGAAGCGGCGGCAGCAACTGAGAGCAACACTAGAGGAAGCAATGCGCGTTTCATAGTATTTATCGTCCTATCTTTCAGAAAGCTTCAATAGGCTTTAGCCAAAGGACTGTAGCAACAAATCTGGGCAAATCCGAAGCGGATTCACTCCAATCAAGCAATATTGTCTAGAAGAACCCGTAATGTGACGTGCATTTTTTTAGCGACTCACCAGGTAGTGTTACATGCACTATTTATACGGGCTGCCAGGACGCTAGAATTGCGCTCCGGAGCAAAGAATTCGCCCTTCGGACTTCGGAGTGGGCGAACTATTGCCGAAAGATAGGATAATGTCATCACATTGCGATGGCGTCATCCTGGAGGATCAGGACCGTCCTAAGCATGCGCATCGATGTCCATGGCACAAACATCGCCTCTAGGAGAGCAAGCGAAAGCGCCGAAAGTGGTCCATCCGCTTCCGGTCGCTCCCGTTTTCCTGGGTCGCGAAGCCGAGCTCGACGCGTTGCGCGCGTTTTGGCGCGCAGGTGATGGCATCGCCTCCCTGGTCGGCCTCGGCGGCGCAGGCAAAACGGCCACGCTCGAACGCTTCCTGCGCGAAGTAATCGCCTCCGGCGAAGCCGACGGAGTCCTGGTCTGGAGCTTCTACGACGATCCGGACACCAACGCATTTCTTAAGACCGCCGTTGAGTATTTCTCCGGCGGAGGCGAAGTGGAAGCTCAGGGCGCGGGTTGGTTCTACGCGCTGAAGCAAAGCCTGGAGTCCGGCAAGAGGTACCTGCTTGTAATGGACGGCCTCGAGCGCGTCCAGCGCGCGATCACCGACGCCGGAGGCATCTTTGGCGAGCTCGAAGACCCTCTTCTGCGCGGCCTTCTCGTCAGGCTCGCTTCGGGCTCCGGTCGCTCCAAGGCGGTCATCACAAGCCGGTTCCCGATCTCCGACATCGACCGCTGGATCGATCGCGGCTACAAAATAATCGACATCAACCAGCTCGACGAAGAGGCGGCGATCTTCGTCTTACGCTCCCATGGAGCCGAAGGCTCTCGAGAGGAGTTCTCGTCACTGCTCGCGTCTTACGGGCGGCACGCGCTCACCACCGACCTACTCGGAGCGGTCATCGCCAAATTCAACGAAGGCTGCGTCGGCTCGGTCGATCTGATCGATGCGGCGGCTCGCGATGATGCCGAGTTGCAGTCGATGCGCCTGGCGGCCGTGCTGGCGATGTTCCAAAGGCGCCTGAGCGAGCAAGAAATTGCGCTTCTCTGCCGCCTTTGCGTATTCCGATTCGGCGTCACGCTCGATTCCCTCATCGGTATTTTCGTGAGCCAAGGCTCGGAAGGCGTTTCCGGCTCGCTTCAGGGCGCCACCCCCGAATTGGTCACATCGCTGCTCGACGGTTTGGTGGACGCGCACCTCGTGCACCGCGAGATTGGGGACAAGTTCACGGTTCACCCCGCCATTCGCGACCACTTCTATCAAATCTTCCGAGATTCTGCTGCGGTTCATGGCGCCATCTCGCAGCATCTCCTCAGCCTCAGCGGCCGACCCGGGGTTGGGCTGCCCGCGGGAAAGGATGCGCTCGATCTGCTCGAAGAGCTCGTTTACCACGCGCTCAAAGCCGGCAATGAAGAACAGGCGATTGAAATCTACGCATACCGAATGGGCGGCAACGAGCACCTGAACACCCAACTCGGCGAATACACGCGCACTTACCGCATCCTCAAGGCGTTCCATTCCTGCCCCGACCCGGGCGCGATGTACTACTGCCTCCGTGCGTTCGGCAGATTCGAGGAAGCTCTCAAGTGGCGCAAACAGAATCGTTATATTCGTCTCGCCAACGGCCGACTGTCGGAGCTCGCCTCCGATCCCAGCGACACCACGAGCCGGCTGGCGCAGTTCCTGCGAGGCGAAAACGGCCGTCTTCCCGAGCGCGCGCCCGACTCGCCCATATCACCTGCATACGCCTTTCTCCTCACGGGGCAGATCGACGACGCGGACCGGTCTGCGAGCCAAGAGCTGCAACTCTCCATGTATCACGACGACGTGGTACGAAGCAAGCTGGTGCTCGCGGAACTCGCCCGCATCAAAGGGCACGCCGACAGGGCCAATGAGCAGCTCGACGAGCTGTCGAAGTGGATCCTCGGCTCCGGCTCGCATGAGCACCTGTGCGTCATGCTTCTCTTCCGGGCCAGGCTGGAGCTAGCCCAGGGCACGCCCGCAAGGGCGCTTTCCAGCGTCGAAGAAGGCATCCAGATCGCCCGTGAAGCCGAATTCAAGCTGTGGGAGTGCGAGCTGCTCGTAGTGCAGGGCCGTTGCCACGAGGCGATGGGCAAGCACGACGAGGCCATGATGAGCTTCGAAGAGGCGATGTCGCTCGCCCGGCAGCCGTCCATGCGGTTCGTTTGGGGCGAAATCGCGGCTCTTTCCGCTGCTGCCGGCATCCTCGAGAAGGAGGGCAACACCGAGCAGGCGGCGTTCCAGCTTCGTCTGCTCGCCGATCTTCAGAATCGGGTGTTCGATCCTCGGGCCAAGGAAACCGAAAAGCGCCTTGGCGAAATGACTCGCAATCTCTAAAACGGAATAGTTTCGCCGGAAAGGTTAATAAATCTCGCTCAGTTATTAGCAATTTTCATGGCGCTATGCCGGCCCGGTTTATTGGTAACTTTGTATATTCCGGTTTCTGGCACGATTGTTGAATCGGAAAATGGGCAAACGCCGCCTCGCGCGGCTTGGGAGCCATGCTTAGTCCATTGAAGATCAAGAAAAGGTTTTTGGGCCGTCTCGGCGACAGACTTCTGTCGGACGGCGCGATCAACGACGAACAACTTCGCCAAGCCCTGGAGCGTCAGAGGCAAAGCGGCGGCTTCCTGGGAGAAATTCTCGTCGGCATGGGCTTTCTGACGCCCGCCACGCTCCGCCCGTACCTCGAAGATGTGACCGGCTTCCCATTCGTCGACATTTCCGAGGAGGAGATCGACCCCGCGATTTCGAGCCTCATCCCCGAGGCAATCGCTTCGAGTAAGAAGGCGCTGCCTTTCCGAGAAAAGGACGGAAAGATCTACATCGCCATGGCCGACCCGCTGAACCTGACCACGGTCGATGAGATCAAGGCCCAGCTCGATAAGCCTGTCGTTCCGTGCCTCGCGCTCACCGAGGATATCGACGACGCCGTCAAGCGCACATTCGATGTCCGCCAGAAGGCCCGAACCCTGCTCGACAAGATCAAGTCGGACGCACCGGTCGAGGAAGACGGCCTGGACCTCCTCCTCGAGCAGGCCGAGGAAGCACCCATCGTCCGACTGGTGAACAACATCATTGTGGGAGCGGTAGGAGCGGGGGCCAGCGATATTCACATCGAGCCGCAAGAGGGCAGCGTTCGTGTTCGATACCGAATCGATGGCGTGCTTTACGATCAGATGTCGATGCCCCGAGCGCACCTCGCGGCTGTCACTTCGCGGCTGAAAGTCATGTCGGAGCTCGATATCTCCGAGCGCCGGCGACCACAGGACGGAAGGTTTCAAACCCACGACGATAGCGGCCACGAGTACGACGTCCGTCTCAGCATCATGCCCACGGTGCACGGCGAGAAGTCCTGCATGCGGCTACTCGAAAAGAGCAACTCGCTCGCCAAAATGGACAAGCTCGGCTTTCTGCCCGAGCAGCGCACCCTGTTCGAGCGATTCGTAAAGCGCCCCCACGGCCTCATTCTCGTCACCGGCCCAACCGGCTCCGGAAAATCCACCACGCTTTACGCCGCGCTCCAGAGCATCAATGACACGGCTCGCAACATTAACACGATCGAAGACCCGGTCGAATACAAGTTGGCGGGCGTGAACCAGGTGCAGGTGAACGCCAAAATCGGACTCACCTTCGCGAACGGCCTGCGTACGCTCGTCCGTCAGGACCCCGATGTGATCCTCGTCGGCGAGATCCGGGATAAGGACACCGCCGAGATCGCCATCCAGGCAGCCCTTACGGGTCACCTCGTTCTGAGCACGTTGCACACGAACGATGCGCCGGGCGCCCTCGTGCGGCTTCAGAACATGGGCGTCGAGCCCTTCCTCATCAGCAGCGCCGTCGTGGGAGTCGTTGGCCAGAGGCTGCTCCGCACGATCTGCCCGAACTGCCGCGAAACCTACCTCCCTCCCATCGACCTAGCGCAGTCGATAGGTATGCAAGTCGAAGGCGCCCGAGTCCCACTCGTCGCCCGAGGCCGAGGGTGCAAGCGGTGCGGAAACCGAGGGATGCGGGGCCGGACGGCAGCCTGCGAAGTTATGTCGATGACCGACGAGCTTCGCGAACTCGTGCTTTCGCACGCATCCGGCGCAGCGCTTCATGCCCACGCCATCGAGTCGGGCATGGTCACAATGCGCGAGGCTGCAATCAAAAAAGCTTTAGACCTGACCGTTACGCCAGAGGAGATCATGAGGGTGTTCTCTCAAGAAGAGTGAGCGCCGATTCAAGTTAATCGCTATGCCGAGCTATAAATATGTCGCCAGGGACCGGTCGGGAAAGGCCTCGTCGGGCAAGATCGATGCCACGGACGATGCCGAGCTTCGACGTATCCTGCGTTCGAACGAGCTGTTCCTGACCCACTTCAAAGGGGGTCAGGTCTCGTCGGATCCGGCGGTCGCTGGAGGCGGCACGATCCTGCCCAAGAGGGTCAAGCTCCAGGATATGGTCATTCTGATGCGTCAGATGGCCACGCTGGTGCGCAGCGGCATCCCGATCGTGGACAGCCTGCAAACGGTGCGCGCGCAAACCGACAAACCCGAGCTGGAGGTGGCGCTGCTGGATGTGGAGCGAAGCGTCATCGAGGGCCAATCGCTCTCAACCGCGATGCGCCGCTACCCCAAGATTTTTAACACGCTCGTTCTCTCACTCGTCGAGGCGGGGGAAACCGCCGGAACGCTCGAGTACACACTCGACGTCGCTGCGGACCAGCTCGACCGTGAAGCCGTCATTCGAATGCGCGTGAAACAGGCGATGGCATACCCAAAGCTCGTCGTCGCCGCCTCTTGCGGCACTGTCGCGGCCATGCTCATCCTGGTGGTGCCGGTGTTCGCCGACGTTTACAAGTCGCTCCATGCGGACCTGCCTGCGATCACCCTGCTCCTCATCGCGATCTCCGCATTCGTGCTGAAGTATTGGTGGATGGTCGTTCTCGGTCTGCTGGCGATCGCGTTCACGTTTAAGAAGTATCGTGAAACGCCGGGCGGCGGACGCCGAATCGACATTATCGCGCTGAAAATACCGGTTCTCGGGCCCGTGCTTCGCAAGATCGCGATCGCGCGATTCGTTCAGACACTCGCCGGCGCGCTCAAAGGTGGCGTGCCCGTGTTGCGCTCGCTGTCGATCTCGGCGAACACGGCCGGCAATACGGTCATTCGAGATGCGGTAACGATGGCAGGCGCCGCAGTGCGCGATGGCTCCGGAATCGCGGAGGAACTCGAGAAGTCAGGCGAGTTCCCCATGATGGTCACGCGCATGATCGCTGCCGGAGAAACGAGTGGAAACATCGACACCATGCTCGAAGAAGTTAATCGGTTCTACGAGCGCGATGTCGAATACGCAGTAGACAAGATGACCAAGCTGTTGGAGCCCATGATGACCGTTATGGTAGGCAGCATTGTACTGTTCGTCCTGCTCGCGCTGTATATGCCGATCTTCAATCTGGGCAAGGCGTTCCAGGGCTCGCATTAAGATGCTATTTCTGCCGGATTCGTATAACCATTTCCGCTAAAGCCATGGCAAAGCAGTTAGATATGCCGGTTATTCAGCAAATTTTCAACAATCGCCGTTTTAGCACGAAGCTTGCATAACAATTTAGTGTCGCTCGACTCTTATCGGAAAGGGAGATGGCGAGCACACCTATATATCAAAGGTACAGCATAAATGAACACTCGCAACAACCGCGGCCGAAAGGCCTTCACGCTCATCGAGCTCCTCGTCGTCGTTCTCATTCTTGGCATCCTCGTGGCCATCGCGCTGCCGTCCTACCTCAGCTCGGTCAAGGACGCCCGAACGAAGACCGCCAACGGCAACGCCAAGGCGATCGCCACGGCTGTCCAGGCGAACTATGTGCGCCTCGGCGGCACCGACTACAGTGCGGTCACCACCGCTAATATCCAGACAGACATGAGCGGAACGATTCCCGTCAATCCTTGCACGAACGGCAACACTATCGGCACGGACTACACGGTCACGTCCACGAAGACCACGTCAGCGATCGTCGCGACGGACGCCAGCGGCAACTGCAACGCGCTGACCACCTTCAACCTGAACGGCTAATAGCCGGCGACGCGGCGATGCCGCACGATTATCGGCGCCGTCGCCCCCACTGCGGGGCGAGGCGCCAATTCGGCATTGAAGGGACGCCTCGCCTTCGGTATGGGTTTGTGCAATGAAAGGGCCCAAAACACTAATATCACCCAAACGGACGATACTTAGATGTAACTCCCTTGATATAGGATAACCATATGAACGCATCTGCGACGCGTTTGATCCTTGTCGGCGCCCGGCGCCGCAATCGTGGCCTCACGATCATTACCGCGCTGGTTTTCTCGCTGATCGCGGCGCTTTTCGTGGGAGCCGCCGTCGCGCTCGGTGGCGCGAGCTACAACCAGTCCGTCGAAAGGGACTGGGTCGAGAAATCCCAGCTGCTTGCCGAGGCCGGGTTGAACTATGAGATGAACTACATCGGCACGCGGTCGCAGACCAACCAGTCGCCGTACTATCACTCTAACACGACTCAGGCGGGCGAGCCCTATCCCGGCCAGCCAGGCACGATCCCCGAGGTCCCCGAAGGCAAGTTTTGGGTGTATTCCACACCTGGCGCGAACGGTGCAATTACGGTGACGTGCACGGCAGCCGTGGGCGGGTCCGCTGCGACCGTTGGCGGCGTAACGACCTGGAGCGGCGGCGCAGTCAAAACGATTTCCGCTTCCGGCAGCTACTGGAGCATCTTCGGCCTCTACGCGGTTTGCGCGCTGGACGAGCAAGGCTCCGCCAATGGCAGCAACCCCGCGCTGGATTACACCGGCGCCAACGTCAAGATCGTGGGCACCGTCTGCACAAACTGGACTACCTCCGGGCAGAACAGCAACGTCAGCTATACCAGCGGCATCAACGCGAACACCGGCTCCTCGAACTATGGCGTGAGCATGCCCAGCGGCCAGGGCCAGCTACCCAAGCAAACCGGCGCGACCCTGGTGGACCAAAGCTACCCCGAGATTTTCGGCACCGTTCCCGAGGTCATGCGGACTCTGTTCAACCTGACCGCGTCCACAGATCCCTTCACCTGGCTCTCGACGAACAACAATAACGACCAGATC
Source organism: Fimbriimonadaceae bacterium (assembly GCA_025934835.1). GTDB lineage: Bacteria > Armatimonadota > Fimbriimonadia > Fimbriimonadales > Fimbriimonadaceae > Fimbriimonas. The sequence continues at coordinate 24,744 of JAICWL010000006.1, read as the reverse complement.
CGCGTCTTCAAATCCGTCGGCGCCGCCCTTAACAACGGAGGCACCCAGACCGCCGGCTTCACGCAGTCTGAAACAACCTTTTTCGATACGAACCCTCCGGGCAGCTTCAAGAACATTCTCGCGCCCCAGGGTAACCAGACGAATGGCGCGTGGACCGGCGTGACCGGAACGGATCCGACCATCGGCGCGTACGCCGGAAAGGTCGCTCTCATTTTCCCGCCGGGCGACTACTACTTCACCGACGTCCAGATTTCGTACATCTCGAATTACGAGATCATCATCGACAACGCGGGCCTCACCACCGCTGCGGGCTCGAACGCCTCGAAAAAGCAGGTCCGCTGGTTCATCGGCAACGGCAAGACTCCGACGACCGATTACATCTCGCTGCCGATGCATATGACGGACTCTTCCGACCCGAGCACTTTCCGGGTTATGTACGCCAAGGATGGGTGCACTTTCGAGTTCAGGCGCGATTCCAACATGCCGAGCGGAGCGTTCAATCTGGTTGGGGCGGTGTACGCGGTTACGAACCACATCACGAGCACGACGAACTACACCCTCGTGAACGGCACCAAGATGACCGGCACGATCATCAAATTTACGGGTAGCACTTCGACCTCGACCGACCTGACCAAGCTCGACGGAGCGCTCAACGCCGACAGGGTCATTTTCAACGGATACTGCGAGATCGACTTCGACAAGAACGTTACGAACGTAAATGACCCGATCGCCGGATCGGGCTTCACGGGAGGCTACTCCGACGGTGGCTAAGCGCCGCCCCAGGCAACGATATCGGCGAGGCTTCACGTTCATCGAGCAGCTTGTCGCAGCGCTGCTGATGTCCGTAGCGGTCGCGGGCGTGATCACGATGTTCGTCTACACGGACAAGCTGATCAACAACACCCGAGCGACGCACGCAGCCACGCAGCTCGCCAGACAGGAGCTAGAGATCGCCAAGACCTGGGGCTACGACAACCTACCGCTGGGCACGTACAGCGCAGGGACGAGCAGCGCAGTCTGGACGGGCAGCTACGACCCCACGCTTAATAGCGGCGCCGGCGGATGGAGCAGCGGCAACAGCGCCTATTTCGACATCGACGGAACGCGAGTCGCTAGCGGCTCCGCAACGCAGGCTTACCAGCTTACGACCACGATTACGGACACGTCGGTCGAGCCGCCGGACCCGAACTCCGGAAATCCCGTCTCATACGCTTTGGGGTATCTCGCTCTGCGCCGGGTCGGCGTCACCGTAGTGCAGCTCTCCACTGGCAATACGATCATAACCATGGGCACGTACATCGTGAAAGGTGGCATATGAGGCGAGCGCGCGGCTGGACGCTTATCTCGTTGCTCATGGGCCTGATGGTTATGGGCGTCGTACTCATTGCCACGATTCAGATCATTACGCAGCTGTACGACGAGCAATCCTTCAGTGTCACGATGCCCTCCGTTCAGTCGGACGCGGCAGAAGCCGCGAACGCAATCGCGGCGAGAGTTCGGCGCGCAGCCTCCTGGGATGATGGCAGTGGCACGATGGTCTTGACGAATGCCGCCGCGAGCGACATTACGATACATGCCTCAACTTCTGGGCACTGGATACGCTATTACACCGACAATTCGAACAATTTCTACATACAGACGGACACCAGCGGACCGACGCTTTTGTATAGTGGGGTTACGTTGACTCTGTCTTATTACCAGCCTACGAATACCGGGTCGTACACGGCCACGGGCTTTTCAGCTCTGGGGACTTTTCCGACGAACTATTCGAACCTTGACGCCGTTGGGATTACGGTCCAAGTCACTCGAAGCGGGCTGTCCGGCACTTACGTTACAACCGTGAGGCCGAGAAACAGTCCGGTAAAGACCTCGAACATGTAGAGCCCAGAACTATGCCCCGACCCCAACAGACCCTTCTAGGCGTCGACCTGCACGAAAGTGAGATCCGCGTCGCCGAAGTTCAATATAAATCAGGCCATCCGACTATAACGCGGCTCGGCAGAGGGCCGATGCCGCCCGGGGCGATCAGCTTCGGAGTGGTGCACCAGCCAGGCGCTGTCGCCATCGCGCTTCGGCGCGTGTTCGAATCGATGGGCATATCCGGCCAGGTTCGGGCAGCGGTCGGAATTCCCGCTCCGGCAAGCGTGATGCGCAATCTCGTGATCCCGCCGGCGCCGGATTCGGAGCTCGGCACCATCGTGACCGGCGAGGTAGAGCACTATCAGGTACTCCGCTCCAAAGGCGGCGCCCACACCTTCATGAAGCTTCAGCCGCCCACGCGAATGCCGGATGCGGAGCCGATTAGCGTGGTCGTGCTCGGCGCCGAGGAAGAGGCGATCTTGGGGCTGCGCGCCCTCGCGGACCGGGCTGACCTTCAGATCGTCGCGCTCGAGCCGATCCAGTTCGCGATGTTCCGGGCCGTGGCAGCTCAAAACGGCCCCACGTCAACCTCTTTCGAAGTGCTGATGGGGGAGACGAACACAGACGTCGCGTTCCTGTACAAAGGAAACCTGATGCTGTACCGTAAGCTGGACATCGGCTCCAAGCCCCTGATCCAAACGGTCGGCGCGATGCCTAGCGCCGGAATGGCCAGCTCGATCTTCTCTAGTCCTTTCGACGAGACCCAGTCCGCGCCATCGGAATTCCAGCCGCCGCCCGTTTTCCAGAGCGGAGCGGCGGACACGCTGACCACCGAGATTCACCGCTCGCTCGAATACCTAGCCCGTGAGTATCCGGAGTTCGCAGTCGTCGATAAGCTCAGTTTCGTGCTCGACGAGCCGAACCTCGAGCCGTTCGCGGCCAGCGTGGGCGAGAAGCTCGGCATCGCGGTGGAAATCGTATCGCCGCCCTCCGATTCAAGCGCACCGAAGCAGGTCGCACAAGTTCTGTCCAGCCCAGAAGGGCTGCATTACACGGCGGCCGTCGGGCTTGCGCTGCGAGATTCTGCGGCGCTCTCCAGCAGCGTGCCGCGTATCGACCTATTCGCAAAAGAACGGTCGGCCGTCCAGACTCTGGAGAAACAGAGGAACCTGGCAGGATCCCTCGCAGTTTCGGCAGTGGCGCTCGTGCTCGGCGTGGTCGGCTACGTTCTGTTCAACCGCCAGATCGCTTCGATCCAAGATCAAGTCAACCAGGCCAAGGCTCGCACTGCGAAAATTCAAAGCGATACTAGCGCGACGCTTGCCGACCGAGCCCTGCATCTGAAGCAATACGCCCTCCTTCGCCGCGAAGGCGCACCGCTCGGACCCGTCATGGACTACGTCGTCGGCAGCCTCGAGCCGGGCGCGGGGCTTACGCAGGTTACGATCAGCCCCGACCTGCTCGTCACGTTCAAAGGCGAGGCCATCGATGAAGGCACGCTGATTCGGACCGCTCAAAATCTGCAGAAGAGCCCGATCCTGCAAGCACTTTCGATAGGCAACTTTGGCAAGACGCAGAACGGCAAGGGCCCGGGCGTCGAATTTCAGATCATGGCGAAGACCATCCCCATGGACCACATTCTCTTGCCCGGCGAGAAAAGGAGCGATAGACCCAAGTGAAAACCGACGGTACACGCATTCTAGGCTGGGCGATCCCCCTCGGCTGCATGCTGGTGGCCGCGGGCGCCCTTTATGTGCAGTTCGGCAAGATGAAGCAGGCCCAGGACGAACGTGATCGGGCCATGCAGGAGACCCAAAGCGCGATGGTGGCCAAAGAAGCCGCAGATTCGCAGCCAAAAGAGGCCCGATACGCTGCGGCCGACCGCCTGCCTGGCGAGGAAGCGCTGTTTCTAAACGATCTGCGCATGAAGGCGATGGCCGACGGCGTGCAGATTGTGAGCTGGACCGCCAAGGGCACGGATTACAAGGGCGGCGCCGCGCCGGCCCCTGGGACCGCCGGAGCCACAAACGACGATCCGGCCCTGAAGGGTCTCACTAAGATTTCCAGCGACCTCAAGCTCATCGGCCCGTACGGGCCTATGAGAAAATTCGTGGACGACATGACGCGCTCCGACAGGCTGTTCACCCTGAGCAACGCTACCTGGAGCCGAGGGGAAGCCGGATCCGGCATGACCACGCTGACCGTGACCCTGGGCCGATATGTGGCCCCAGCGGCCGAAAATACAGCCGCAAGCGCGGTGGCCTCCACAACCGGAGCCACGGCAACCAATCAACAAAGATGAGAAAAACACTGCTCGCCTTGATGTGTTCGGCGATCGTCGCGACCTCGGTCGCGCAAAAGTCCTCCGGACCCATCCGCATGATGTTCACCGACACGGACGCCTCGCAGGTTCTGAGGGCCATCAGCCTTCGCTCCGGCGCCAACATCGTGTACGCGAACACCGCGAAGGTACCGATCTCGATCAACCTGACGGCGAATTCAGTGGAGGAGGCCGTGCGCAGCACCGCCGCGTCCGCAGGACTCATCTACCGCAAGGTGGGCGGCACGTTCATAGTCTCCACGCCTGCGGGCATGAAGCAAGCCCTCGAACCGTACGGATACCACGTGACCTATACGGTTCCTGAAGGCGACGCCGCCAAGATCGTTCCGATCTTGACCGATTCGCTTCCCTACGCCACCGCACGCGCCGTCGGCAACAAGGTCGACTTCATCGGCCTCATGGAAGACGTGCGCAGCGCAAACGGCATCGTCAAGGACTACGTGCAGCACGACGCCGAGAACAAGCCGGTCACCGACGTGGCTGTGGTCTCGTCCGCATCACCGACCGAAATCGCCAAGCTCATCTCCTCGCTTTACCCGTCGCTGAAAACGACCGCCACCGGCGACGACAAGTCCCGAGGTGGGGCGATCGGACTTTCCGGCCCGGAAAGCGATGTGATCGCCGCGAAGAAGACGATCGATCGTCTGGACGCCCCGAGTGCAATCGGCGACAGCCGCATCGTGTACAGGGTCTACAAGCTCAAATACACGAGTGCCCCGGTCCTTACCGATTTTCTCAAGACCGCCGCGCCCGAAGTGGAGGCGTTCATGGGTCCGGAGCCGTACGCGCCGCCTCGAGCCCAATTCAACCCGCTCACTTCAACGCTCAAGTCGGCTGTGGGAGGCTCGAGCGGACAGAGCTCGACGGCGACGACGACCCAGCAGCAGCAACAGCAGATTCCGGGGCAGGTAGCTGCCAAGGTCGGCGACAAAGCTACGGTCGTCGTGATCAAAGGGCCGGAGGCGGCTGTCGAAGCAGCACTGACGCTCGTTCAATCGATCGACGTGAAACCGAAGCAGGTCGTCGTCGACGTGAAGGTCGTCGAAACCTCGCCTTCTTTCTCGGAGAACATCGGCATGCAGTACTCCTGGACGCCGTTCCGATTCTTCGAAACACCTCCGGGAACGCAGATTACGGGCACAAACGGCGGAATCAACCTCACGGACTTCCCAACGAACCCCGTCGGCTTCGGTCAATTCAGCAAGGCGCCATGGACCTTCCTGGGCAATCTTAACGCGCTGGTAACCCACGGCGAGGCGAAGGTGCTCGCCAATCCGAGCGTGGAAGTGACCGATAACAACGACGCCAGCATCTTCGTGGGAGACACCATCCGGGCGCGTATCGTGCAAGTTGGTGCGCTCGGCGCCACGAACGTCGACATCGAGGAATTTCCTGTTGGCATTATCCTGCTCATCCATCCGCGCGTGAACGCCGACGGTGACATCACGATGCACGTGAACCCGGTCGTTAGCACCGTCACAGCGATCGACGCGGATAACATCCCGCAGACTTCCTCACGCGAAGCCGAAACCACGCTTATCGTGAAGAGCGGCGAGACGATCGTCCTCGGCGGACTGATCCAGGATCAATATTCGAAGACGATCAGCGAAGTGCCCTTCCTCTCGCAGCTCCCGATCGTGGGGCAGCTCTTCCGAAACCGCAACACCCAGAAGAAGCGAACCGACGTCGTGGTGACCATCACGCCACACCTTGTCGTCGACAAAGACACGAAGGAACCGAGCAAGTGAAGCCAATCCGCCCAGAAGATCGAAACAAGACGTTTGCTCTGGTCGGAGCCGTCGTGTTGATGTTCGCCTTTCTGTTCTGGCGTATATCGAGCACGCTCAGCCAGGCGCCTTCTCAGTCCGCTCCGCAATCGGTCTCGCTGAACCCCGCGAACCCGAATTCCCCCGGAGGTTCGACACTGGTCGCGAGCACCGAGCCGGCCCGAACATCGGCGAACGCTCCGGGAGGCGACGATATTATCGAAATCCCTAGCCTCTTCGCTGCGGCAACGGCTGACCCTTTCCGCGAAGTCCTTCCCAAGGAGGCTCCGCCTGCTCCTGTTCGCCGACCGGCCGTCCGACGCGGCACGATGCATGTAGCCGACCGGGACTTCCGTCCGGTGCCCCTTGGTGGCAGCCTGGGAGTGCAACCGCTTCCTGGCAGCGTCAAGCCTGAGACGAAGCCGGAGACCGAGGTGCATGTGCAGGGCGTGATTGCCGGCTCGGATCCGGTTGCCGTCGTCGAAGTCGGCGGCAAGTCGTATGTCGTGCGTCAGGGCGAAAGCTTCGGAGAAGGAATGAAGGCCACGCGAATCAGCGAGCAGGGCCTGACCATCGACGACGCCGGGAAGAGCCGGACAGTGCCCGTCGGCGGCAAGTAGCCACCCAAGAGCCGAGCAATCGATTCACCCAAGCGGGTGAAGAAGCTCGCGCGTGCGCCAGTGTATACATTTTGAATGGCGTCGCCGCGCGAAGAAGCGCTTGCACGGGATTCCCAAGGAATGGGGACTCGGGCTAAGCGTTCCCCCCGCCGACTATACATCTCGGGTGCGCCGAAACATGGGTGCCCCGGGACGCGTCGGTCTACCGTGGAACTCTCCATCTGGAACAAGGCTGCAAAGCTTCTGAACCGGTGTGTTTCGCCGGAAGGGTTGCTCATCGCCGCCTTCTGCTTCGTCGACATGGTGAGCACGATCTATGTCGTCCGCACGGGCCGCGCCATCGAGACGAATCCACTACTGGCGCCTTCCCTACAGCATGGCAACATCGCATTCGTGCTGCTCAAAAGCGCGAGCTTCCTTCTTCCGCTAGCAGTGCTGGAAATGATCCGGCCGCTAAACCCCAAGTTCATCGGCTTCGCCATGCGCTGCGGAGTCGCGCTGTATCCACTCGCATACGTGGTAGGCGAGCTAAAAATCCACCATCTCATGTGATGGCGCAGGAGTAGAACGCGCCTCACGGATACATCGGGCCGTCACCTTCCGGCCGTCGGCGATTGGGCAATAGGTTCTCGCAAATCAATGGTTTCAACGAGCCCGGCACGACGAACCGCAAGCTGTTGAACACCCTAGGATCAGGCCCATAATTGCATTTGGTGAAGGCAATTTGGCTAGGTCGGATCTGTGTGGCGTTCAGCTTCGTCGGCGCGTTCGTCGCGGGGGTCCTTACGTTGGCGCACTATCTGAACGCACTGGTGCCCTGCGGAAACACCTCCGGTTGCGAGCGGGTGGCCACAGACCCCTCGTCGAGTCTCTTCAACATTCCGATTTCGCTGTTCGGCTTCGGCGCTTACCTAACGCTCGCGGCGCTCACGTTGCTCTGGACTCTCGGCATCCGCCGCTCGACCCTCCAGGCCGTTTGCCTCGCCATTGGCGGGCTAGGCACGCTGATCAGCGTCGGTCTGATCGAATATGCGCACTATGTCATCAAGGCAACTTGCCTCTGGTGTCTGGCTTCGATGCTGGTGATGGGGCTCGTGTTCTTGATCGAATACCTGGCCTGGCGCACCACTGTGGCTAGGAACGGATCGCTAAAGATCGAATTACCACTCTTTATCGTTTGCGCTGCTGCTGCCGGGGTCGGCATCGGGCTGGCCCAGCGAACCTTTGCCAGGCCCATCCCGATCCTTATCGACCGGCAGCTGCTCGCCGCCGCTCCGGAGAGCGTCCTGGCGCCCGCAACCGCCCACATGATGGGCAGCCCGACGGCCGCGGTAACGATTGTGGAGTTCGCGGACCTCGCCTGCCCGGCCTGCCGGACCATGGCGCCCCGCGTGGAGGAATTCGTCAAGAAGCACGCAGACTCGGTCCGGTTGCTCTTTCGGCACTACCCGCTCACTAAGGTGCCGGGTCACGAATATTCGGAAAAGGCCGCGGCGCTGTGCGAAATGGCCGCCGAACGCGGACACTTCTGGGACTTCATCAACGAGGACTACGCCTTGCCTCAGCATCCCGAGCCCAAAGACTTCAGAAAGCTCGCCGAGAAGTACTCGGGGCCCAATGCCATGAAGAGGCTCGCCGATCCTTCGGACCCGGCTTGGCAGCGTGTAAAGGCTGATGAGGCTGACGCCGACAAACTGAAGATCGGGCAGACGCCGACGTACATAATCCTGGCTCCCGGCGCCAGCCGCTCCGTTGCTACGAGCCGCAATCTCGGCGACGTCTTGGGTCAGCACGAATACCTCGACCAAATCAAGTAACCGGGGCCCGTTTGCTAGGGACTTAAGAAGGGCATTGGCCGCATGCGCAGCCGCGTTTTGTCGGGGCCGACTTTACGAGCCCGATCCGGGTGACGCGCTTGGTCACCCGTTCGGGTGAAAATGCCTCTTTAGTCTCTAAATTGTGGGGCTGTCCCTTCTACCGGGGACCAAACCGCTATACAATTGCAGATGCGGGCCACACCGGCGCTCGCGGCAATATCGAGTAATTGGCAATTGGCGAATCGAATTCGCCTGTTTGCATTAGCTTGGAAGGAAGAGTGCAGTCAGCCATGGGCATTTGCCCATTTGCGCCCTCCGTCCGAGTGTGAGCCGCGGCGCCGGTTAGCCGGCAGGCGGTCCGTTCGTCGGGCCCCGGGTTGGAGGATTATCCAGATGAACATGAACGCGCTGAGGCGGCTTGCAATGGTCGCCATGGTTCTGTTTGCTGCAGCAGCTACCATTTGGGCAGCAGGCGGCTTCTTCGGAGCCATATTTACTACGTTGGGTGACGGCACCTCCGTCAACCACAACTTGTACGAATCAAAGGATCTCGTATATCTGAATGGCGGCCCCCAGAACATGAACTCTGCCGGCCTTCCAGACGGAACCTACTACTTCCAGGTCACGGATCCAAGCGGCAAGACCTTGCTCTCTTCGGACGACGCGGTCTGCCGACAGGTGACCGTATCAAATGGAGTGATTGCAGGCCCTGCGCAGGCTTCGATCGACCTTGGTTGCGCGCACGCCCCCGGTTTGCTCAATCCTGCTAACGGCAGCGTGCCGGTGCAGCTCATACCGTACGACGACACTCCCAATCAGGGCGGCGAGTATAAGGTTTGGCTGATCGAGGAAACCGCAAATACCTCGGTTAACGGCCATGTGATCACGTTCCTCGACTCCGAGTCGAAGACCGACAACTTCAAGATTCGGTCGAATAACCCGATAACGAATCAGCAGTTCGACCTGTCAGGAACCAAGTATTACGATGCGAACTTCAACGGAGTTGAAGATCCCAGCGAGCCGCCCGTCGGCGGCGTCGTAATCGACATCTTCCTGAACGGCCACCTTCCAGGCGTGGATTCTCCTGATCAGCAGGTCACGACCGGCCCCGACGGCACTTGGACCAGTGCTCCGATCGACGACGGCACGGATTTCATCGTTGCTGAGGAGGTACCGGGCGGATGGATCGAGACTGGGCCCATACCGGACAAAGATGGTCACCAATGGTACAGCGGGTCCCTTTCGGGTCAGAACGTCACCAATCTGGATTTCGGCAATATCGCCAGCGCGTCCGTCTCGGGCCAGAAGTTCTACGATTCCAACGACAACGGACAGCGCGATAGCGGTGAGCCCGTGCTCTCGGGATTCACAATCAATATCGAGGTGACAGAGCCGGACGGAACTGTCATCGACGACTCCACCACCACGGACGCGACGGGCTCGTACAAGTTCGGACCCTATCCGGACGGCTCTTCGTATACGGTCACCGAAACGCTTCCTGCGACCGGCTGGACTCAGACGACCGGGAACCCTTCGGGAATCATCTCGGCAAGTTTGCCGAGCCCTCTCGATAGCTCATTCTCGATTCCGGACTCGACGGGCAACGATATCGGGAACATCGCGGTCGGTTCGGTCGGCGGACACAAGTTCAACGACGCGAACATGAACGGATCACACGACAGCGGTGAGGCTTACCTCAGCGGCGTCACCATCAAGATCACGTTCACCCTTCCCGGCGGAACGCCTCTGTCAGACCAGACCACAACGGATGCCAATGGCGCATACTCGTTCGGCCCCTATCCGGACGGAACTACGTTCAGTCTCACCGAGGTCGTGCCAACAGGCTGGCAGGAGACTACGGTCGATCCTCAATCGGGCTCGATCTCCGGCAGCGGCTCGCCGACGGACACCACCTACGCGGTGGGCTCGCCTGACCATGACTTCGGCAACATCCAGCTTGCGCCGCTAGGCGGGCACAAGTGGTACGACACCAACGCCAATGGCACGCACCAGACCGATGGCACCGAGCCAGGAGTCGCGAACTTCGTCATCCAGGGCAACGTCACCGAGCCGAACGGCACCGTGATCCCCGTGCAGGCGACTACCGACGCCACTGGCGCCTACTCGCTCGGCGACTTCCCAGTCGGGTCAACGTTCAGCCTCTCCGAGGTCCAGAAGACTGGATGGGTAGAGACCGCGCCGACGAATAACACCGACTCGGGCACGATCCCAGTCGAGGGAAGTCAGAACAATGACTTCCTCAACTACAACAAAGCAGGCGACATCGGCGGCCTCACACTCGGGTTCTGGTCGAACAAGAACGGCGCCATCGTCCTCACTGGACTGGCCGGCGGTCCGACGAAGACGAGTGTGGGCACCTGGCCGACCTACGCCACCTTCTTGTCTGGCCTGAATCTGGTGGATGGAAAGGGCAACGCGTTCAACCCGACGGGCGACTACAACGGGCTGGTCAGCTTCCAAAGCTGGTTGACCGGCGCCTCGGGTACCAACGCGGCGAACATGCTGTCCGCCCAGTTGGCTACCACCGAGCTCGACACCACTTCGGCCCTCCAGAACGGCATGAAGCCCTATAAGGGAGGACTGCTTGCCACAGCGCTGGTACCGGCTCCGAGCCTGGTGAACAATCCAACGGGAACGATCGCGGTTGTGCACAACGCAGCGTGGCCGGTCGGGTGGTACTCAATTCAGTCGATCATGGACGCCGCAAATGCCCAACTCGGCGCACCTGGCGGAAACTTGACGGTCAATGCAAGCAATCTGCGAACTTGGGAAACCACGCTCCAGACGGTATTGAACCAGATCAACAACAGCCAACTCCCGTTCGTCAATCCTCCATAGGCGGATTGGCCCTGACCTAATGCAACAGGGGCTGAGGACATCGTCCTCAGCCCCTGTCTCTTGGTTCCTGTCTACTTGGAGACCGAAACTCCTGCCGAGCTTCCGACATTGCCCGCGGCATCGTACGCTTTGCACATCAGCGTATGCGTACCGCTGACCCACTTTCGAGAGTTCACGCTGAACGACCATGGCGCGCTGCTGTCGCTGGCAATAAGCTTGCCGTCGACGTAGAGAGCCACCTTCGTGACCCCGACGTTGTCCGAGGCCTGAGCGGCAACCGTGAACGAGTTCCCGACCTTGCCCCCTGTCGGCGACGTGATCGAAACGGTTGGGGGCATGGTGTCCGAAGTGTTGGGCGACACGTTGTTCACCGTCACCGACACTGAAGTCGTCGTTGCGTTGCCGGAACTGTCGACCGCCGTCGCTTGCAGGGTTGCAGCACCGTTCGCGGCGGAGGTGGTGTCCCACGAGAAGCTGTACGGCGAAGCGTAGATCGTCGTCACTGCCACTCCGTTCACCGCGAAGGTGACATGATCAACCTGGACGTTGTCCGTCGCGTTGGCCGTAACGGTGGCGAATCCGCTGAGAGTCGAGCCGTTGGTGGGCTGCGCGAACGCGACCGCAGGCGCCGTCGTGTCCGATGCCGGGGTCGACTCGGCTAATTGCAGCGCCCTAGCGACATTGATGCGACCGTACCCGTAATACATGTCCCATCCAGCCGATCCGAGGTCATCCGCGCTCTGCTCGATGATCTGCTCGACCTGATCGTTGGTCAGGGTAGGGTTCGCCGACCAAATGAGTGCCGCCTCTCCTGCCACCATGGGGGCCGCAAAGGACGTACCCGAAACACTCGAGTAGCCACCGGAGGAAGTCGTCGAGTACACCGTTCCCGGTGCGGAAACGTCTACGTTACTGCCCCAGCTCGAGTAGTTGGTCAGCAAGTCTGTACTCGACACGGCGCTCACCGTGACCATGTAAGGGTCGGCTGCCTGGTTCGTGTTGGTGCCATAGTTGCCCGCGCTCACCGTGACGAGCCCCCCCTTGCTCCGGAAGTACTTGAGCGCCGTATCCATCGTGGAGTTGCCCGAAAGTAAATCAAAGCTCAGATTTGCGACCTTGGCCCCGTGGTCCGCCGCCCACTGCAATCCCGTCGCTATTGCCGAATACGTTGCGGTACCTGTCGAGTCCGAAACTCGAATGGGCATGATCATGCAGTTCCAAGCGACCGATGCTACACCCACTCCATTATTGCTATCCGCCCCCACGACGCCCGATACGAGCGTTCCGTGCCCGGTCACGTCGGTGAGGTCGGAGTTGTTGTTTACGGCGTTGTAGCCGGCGACTATCTTGCCTTGCAGATCGGGGTGCGCGGAGTAGATTCCAGAGTCTAATATGGCAACGATCACGGCCGGATTGCCTGTAGATACGCTCCAAGCTGCGGGACACGACACCTGCTTCAGCGCATATTGCCAATTCGCGAACCATGGGTCATTGGGCGTCATGGCTTGCACCTGTTCGGAATGTGACAAGTAATCGGGCTCCGCGAATTCGACGTCCGGCCGGCCCTTCATCTGATTCGCGGCCGCCGTCACGCTCGCACTCAGCGGCAACTCGACGACTTTGATGCCGAGTTTAGGAATCTCGCGACTTTGTCTTCCCCCGAGCCCTGCGAGCGCTTCGTCCACCGTGGACTGGCCTACGCCGCTCTTGAACTTCACCAGCAGACGCCCTGGCACCGCATCCTGGCCAAACGCCGGCGTGACCGCCGAGGCGAGCAGGCCCCACGCTAGGACCACGAGCAAGCGCCTGACGTGCTTCTCACCGCGCATGAAGATCGCATTCATGTGCTGTAATTGCCGTGATCTGGCGCTAGGGCGCCTTGCTGCGAATTACCGGGTTGGGCCAAAACCCGTGAGCTTTACCGGACCGGTAGCGGGGACGCTAATCTTCGTGTTCCGCCATGCCCAAAGACGGGATTCCGCCCTGTACGAGCGAGTGCTGCGAGGCATAGTTCAGAAGCTTTTCGCGGGTGTCCTGAATATCCAAATTCCGCATCGAGAGCTGCCCGATCCGATCCTCCGGCCCAAACTCCGACTCGCCCGACTCCATGCTCAGCTTCTCAGGGTGATAAGCCAGACCGGGCCCGCGAGTGTCCAGAATCGTGTAGTCATCGCCCCGCCTCAGCTCCAAGTCCACCTGCCCAGTCACAAGTTGCGCGATCCACCGCTGCAGACTATCACGAAGCATCAGAGCTTGCGGGTCGAACCAGCGCCCTTCGTAAAGCAACCTCCCAAGGCGTCGCCCCTCGGCCCTATAGTTCTCGATCGCCCCTTCGTTGTGGATAGCGTTAACCAGCCGCTCGTAGGCGACGAACAGAAGCGCCATGCCCGGCGCCTCATAAATGCCCCGGCTCTTCGCCTCGATAATCCGATTCTCTATCTGGTCCGAGCACCCGAGTCCGTGACGACCACCGATTGCATTCGCTTCGTTCACCAACGCCACCTGGTCTTCGAAACGCTTGCCTCCGATGGCCACCGGCCACCCGTTCTCGAACTCGATCGTCACCTTCTCGCGTTCGATCGGGACTGAAGCGTCCCAGAACTTCACGCACATGATCGGCTCGACGATATTAAGGCCGTTCGCCAGGAACTCCAGGTCCTTCGCCTCGTGAGTGGCGCCCCAAATGTTCGCGTCGGTAGAGTAGGCCTTCTCCTTGCTCGCCCTGTACGGGAGCCCGCGCTCGGCGAGCCATTCGCTCATCTCCTTCCGCCCCCCCAGCTCATTCACGAACTGGGTGTCGAGCCAGGGCTTATAGATGCGCAGATCGGGGTTGGCCAGCAGCCCGTAGCGGTAGAAACGCTCGATGTCGTTCCCCTTGTAGGTGCTGCCGTCGCCCCAAATGTTCACCCCATCCGCCGCCATGGCACGAACGAGCATCGTTCCGGTTACCGCGCGCCCGATCGGAGTCGTGTTGAAGTAGGTCTTCCCTGCGCTCCATATATGGAACGCACCGCATTGCAGCGCGACAAGACCTTCTCGCACCATCTCTGCGCGGCAGTCGACAAGGCGCGCTTCCTCCGCGCCGTACTGCTTGGCCCTTTCAGGAATGCTGTCTACATCGGGCTCGTCGTACTGCCCCAGCAGGCCCGTATAGCAATAGGGAATCGCGCCCTTCTCCCGCATCCATGCAACAGCCACGGAAGTGTCGAGTCCGCCGGAAAATGCGATGCCGACGCGCTCGCCGACCGGGAGGTTCGTGAGAATACGAGATGGCATGAGAGGAAGTCGAGAGCGTACCCGCCCGGCAAAACAAAGGCGGGCGAAGCTCTTAGCTCTTCGCCCGCCGGCTGTCGACCCATGCAGGGCCGGGTTACTTGGCCTTCTTGGCCCTCATCTTGTGCGTCGGCTTCGGATGGTTCATCTTGCAGCCCGCGCAGCAGTACAGAGTCTTCTTGCCGATCTTGACGGCAACCGTGTGCACCTTGTCCTTCTTCGAAGACAGCGTCATCTTGCAAGCCGGGCACTTGGGCGCCTTGCTTGCGATCGCAGCCGGTACGACCATCGACAGGGCCGTCGCCGCAATCAAAATCTTAAACATCGAGTGCTTCATCGTCGATTTCCTCCTGTTCACGGCCGGATCTAACCTGCCGCATTGTTACTATGACACGAGCGGGCGGGCGATTGAGATTCGGTGCCGGGTGAAAGATTCGTCGAGATTGGTATTTGGTGTTGGGGGGCGGACCATTACGAATAATGCAAACCCTCACCACCCGATCTCGGCAAGCCAACGATTCAGAAGCTCGTGGTCGTAGGCGTCCATCTTGGAGGCACGCTCATCCTCTAGCGCAGCTTCCTCTTCCAGACCGAGCGCGCTCAACATCTCTTCGAGCATGCCGTGGTACAGGTTCTTCGAAGTATCCAGGTCGCTTGCCAGCCGAATCGCCTTCACGGCCTCCTGCTGTCTCCCAAGGCGCCAAAAGCCGACAGCGGCCCGCACATACAGAAAATCGTCGCCGGGCGACAGCTCGATCGCCGCTCGAAGGCTGTCGAGCGCTTCCGAATCTCTACCGAGTTCCAGCAGCAGGTCGCCGATCCAGTAATGATAGAACGCCTCGTCCGGCTTGGAAAGAACCGCGCCCTGCGCAGCTTGCAGCGCCTTCTTGCGCTCGCCCGCGGCCCGAAGCGTTTGGGCTAGCTTCATGTGATAGAACGCGTTCCCGGGCTCGAGCCGCACGGCCTCTTCCAGGCGCATTATCGAATCGCGAAATCTGCCGTATCTCTTGAGCAGATCGGATGCGCCCACGTGGGGCTCGGCCGCGTCCTTCTTGAGCCTGAGCGCCGTTTCATACTGCCGCATCGCCTGCGGATATTGGTCTCCGCAATCGTACGCACCCGCCAAATGGATCCGCGAGGTGATATCGGATGGGTCGCGCTGCCTGACCGCCTCTCGGAAGTGCCGGATGGCGGTCTCGCAATCCCCTTCGAGAAGGCTCTGGCGGCCCAGTTCATCGCTCTCTTCGGGCGTCTCACCTTTCTTCTTGGCGAGTGGTTTGGGCGTCTCGAGCCCGTCCGCGGACGGCGCCTGGAAAAGATCGGCGATCGTTCGAAATGTGGGCTCCATGATTCTTATTGACTCCCGCTGTAGGCGGCCTGCACGGGCCGTATCGTCAGCGTAGCAGGGTAGCTCCCGCCGGAAAGAGGAAGAGTCATGATGTCGAGCGTCGTGGATGACCCGGGCGTCAAGTGGAACTTCGTCAGGCGGCTTTCGGCTTTCGGAGCCAGCAGGGGGGTCTCCACCATACGGCCGTTTAAAACGAAAAGGCCGCCGGAGTAGCCCGCGCTCGCCTCGAAGACGACCTCGACATCGGTCGGCTCCTGAGTCGGATTCTGCACCACGGCTTTGATGTTATAGATCACGCCGAAATTGCCGTCCAAAGCGGCCTGCTGATCCTGCCTGGTGATCGGCCGACCACCGATTCGAACGAATCCGTACCTCCCGCCCACCGAGTAGTTCACCTGCTCGTCCTTGAATGGATTTGGATAGATATGTGCCGAGGTCTCGAATGGAGCGCGATCGTATTCGTTGATCGGGTGCGTTCCCACCTCCCGCCAAGGTGTGGATGACTGCATAGCTGCTTTCCACCGATCGTCGATCGGAAATGGCGGCCATGCATCCGATCGAACCTGAATCGTGTCCGGACCTTCCACCAGCCTCAGGGTGCAGAGCCCGCTTAGAGTCTCCGTTGGGTTCAGCTTGCGCAGCGAAATTGGCATTGTGGTCCGCGGCGGAATGATCACGATCTCTCCGCTTCCGATGATCCAATTGCGGACGTACTGATCCGCGGCAGTCAGACCTGCTCGAACTGGGTTTCGGTCCGGGCGGCTGTCTCCCGGAATCACCATAAGCTTGGCTGCCGAATCGGAATCGTTGATCGCCTGGATCCGGAAATACAGCGGGCTTGTCGCCACATTCACATGGTGGTACAGAAGCCGCGCGGAAGTGCCTCGGGCCAACTCGCCGCTAAACAGATTGCCGGGGCCCTGCACGCTCTCAGGGTCGTTCGAATACCACAAAGTTTCTTCGGCCTGTCTAGGCAGCGCGATGTTGCGCACCACTACGTTCACGAGGCCAGACGAATCGAAAGCATCGGGCGCGCTGGCCCACACCCGGACTTGAAAAGTCGAAGCTGAGCCGGCTGCGATACTGTGCGCCTTCTTGACACGGAAGTTCCATTTGGCATGATCGCACGTGGCGAGCCTCATCCGGATTGCACTCTGCACGGCGCCACGCACGGTCGGTACCGTCGCCGGTGCTCCCGTTACGTAGGCTGCGATCGTTTGGGGGAAGCTCGCAGCGCTGGGCCGCACGCTCACCTCGATCGTCCGCGAGATCGAACCGGAATCGAGTCGAACTTTCGCCCGTCCGGCCGCCACAGCTCGAACTACGACCGCGCCCGGCTGGCGCGTTGCCTTCACCACGTCCGGCGCGTCGACGCTAATGCTTACCGCTGCGGCCCTGCTACCCACCACCGTAACTGTTTGGGCCGAGTCGACCGCGAGCCGCAGATCGCTCGGATCCACCTTCAAAAGCGGAAGCCGGAACGCATTCTCCAGGTTGCGGCTCCACTGAAATGCCAGCGCCCGGGCGCCCGCGCCTTGCCGCTTGGCTTCGGATTGGGTCACGACCACCACGGTTTGGCCGGAAGCGACCACCTCGAATCCTTCTGCGGACTTGCGCACTCCGAAATGCGCGCCATCGGCCAGCGACTCGAGCTGGGCGGCCGCCTTCACGCATCGGGCCTCAGGCGACAGGGACCCCGCCGATGTCGAAAATCGCAACACGGGAGCTTCGTTGACGTAAAGCACGGAACCATCCGCTCGCACGGACGCAGCGGCAGCCGAAGCGATCGATGCAGCAAGAATCAAACCTGCGGCAAGGAGTCTCATGGTTCTGAACGTTGGAGCTAGGCAGCGTACCGAATCTAGGCTTGACGTTTTGGCGCGCCGCGCATATCCCTACACTATAAGTTGACGGCTCGGCCCCCTGAAACAACCCCTAGGTACACTTCTGAGCGAAAAACAGTGCAAAAATTCTCTACCGTAGCATCACAAAACTACATCGACGGATCGTGGCAGAAGGCTTCCACGACCTTCGAAAGCTTGAATCCCGCGAACAAGCGGGACGTCGTGGGCACGGTCCCAAGAGGCACCGAGGCCGACGTCGACGCGGCGGTCGGAGCAGCCAAAGCGGCGTACGAATCCTGGCGCGAACTCAGCTGGGTCAACCGCGCTGAAGTCGTCGACCGATTCGCCCAGCTCCTGAAGCGCGATCTCGACGATCTCGGCCAGACGGTGACCCGCGAATGCGGCAAGCCTCTGAACGAGGGAATGGCAGATGTAGTCGAGGCGCTGCACATGGCCCAATACGTGGCGGGTCTCGGGCGCATGCCGAACGGTTTCACGGTCAGCTCGGAAGTTCCAGCTAAGGACGCGTATATCCTCAAGCGCCCGAAAAGCGTCGTGGCGTGCATCACGCCGTGGAATTTCCCGGTTGCCATACCACTCTGGGTAATCCTTCCTTCCGTTCTTGCGGGTAACACGGTTGTCTTCAAGCCCTCAGAGGAAACACCAATTTGCGCTCATAAGCTCATGGCGCTGTTTCACGAAGCGGGCTTCCCCGCCGGTGTTATCAACATCGTGCACGGAATGGGCGAGGACGTGGGTGAGGCGCTTGTGCGCCATAAGGATGTGGCTGTCGTGCTGTTCACCGGCTCGCGTGCGGTTGGCAAACACATTCAGCAGATCGCGGCGGCAGACGCTTACAAGTTCGCCGCAACCGAAATGGGCGGCAAGAACGCCACAATCGTCTTGGAAGATGCCGATCTGGATATAGCGGTCAACGCTTGTGTGCTCGGCGCATTCAAGACCTCGGGGCAGCGCTGCGTATCTTCCGGCCGGCTGATCGTCGATCGCAAAATCGAGCCTGAATTCACGAAGAGATTCACTGAAACGGTGCGGCGAATCACGGTTGGTGACGGATTGCAAAGCGGTACCTTCATGGGACCGCTCATCAACGAGGCAGGCGTAGAAAAATGGCGCCACCACAACGCCAAAGCCGCCGAAGAAGGAGCTCAGGTTCTCATTGAGGGTAAAGAGCTCGACGACGAAGCGCACGCGTGCGGCAATTTCGTCACGCCCTTCGTGTACCGGTTCGATTCCTACAAGCCGAACACGTTCTGCCTCCGCGAGGAAGCCTTTAGTCCGCACGTCGCAATCATTCCCGTTAGCGGCATGGAGGAAGCTGTGGAGGTTTACAACGACACCGAATACGGTCTTTCGATGGCCGTGATTACCGAGGATTTCCGAAAGTGGAGATGGGTGCGCGACCACGCGGAGTACGGGCTCGGGTACGTAAACCTACCGAGCATCGGCGCGGAGGTTCACCTTCCTTTTGGAGGCGTAAAGAGCTCGGGCAACGGGCACCCGGGCGCGGAAGGGATCATCGATTCGGTCACACATCGAATTGCCTTTACGGTGAATCATGCCCGCGAGATCGTGATGGCCCAGGGCCTGTCCACGACAATCTAAGTGGGCGCGGTGCGCATCCAGTGCTCCGGCGTGCTATTAGACCTGGACGGCACGCTGATCTGCTCTTTAGAGGCCGTCGATCGATGCTGGACCCGGTGGTGCGAGGTGAGCGGCCTGCAGCCCGCGCTCGTGCTCCCGCGAATCCACGGTCGGCGCAGCATCGACAGTCTGCCGCTCGTTGCTCCGCATCTGGATGCTGAGGCTGAAGACGCCGTCCTGCAGCGGATGGAGGTGGAAGACACCGAAGGAGTGCGGTCGCTACCCGGTGCGTGCGAGCTCCTGAACGCCCTTCCTCGGGATAGGTGGGCTCTCGTTACCTCGTGCGCTCGGCCCGTAGCACTGGCCCGGATGGCAGCCGCGAAACTCCCCTTGCCCGCCAAGGCCGTGTTCGGCGACCTCGTTGCAAATGGCAAGCCTGCGCCCGACCCGTTTCTACTCGGGGCTAAGCTGCTTGGCGAGCCTGCCGACCAATGCGTGGCGTTCGAGGACACGCAATCGGGCGTCGACTCCGCGATCGCCGCTGGTATGAGGACGATAGGCGTCGGTCGGCTCCCCCTCCGCGGCATCGTGGCTTCGATCCCAGACTTACTGCGAGTTCAGAGCAGGGTCCTACCCGATGGCTCGGTAGAGCTCCAAATCGATTCGAGTTCGGACTGTTCGCACCTCGCGTGACCTCATCTGACAGCAAGAATCGAACCCGAAAGCCGCTATACGAATAATCTGGCCGACGAAAGTTATTATTTTTGCATTTAACGCGCTATAATGCCGTCACCGGAAGGGCGCCGATGAGTCGGCCCGCTTCCGGCGGTTCGGTTTGGAGAGACCGAGCTAAGGAAACGGAATGGCAATTAAGACTCTATATGTCGGGAATATCCCGTACTCCTCTAGTGAGGATGATCTCGTCGCTACCTTTGCCCCATATGGCGGCAAGAATCCCAGAATCATCGAAGGGCGCGGATTCGCGTTCATCGACATCGACGCAGACCAGCTCGATGCCGCAATAACAGACAAAAACAATTCGGAGCTCGGCGGACGGCGACTGACCGTCAACGAAGCTAGGCCCCGGGGTGAAGGCGGCGGTGGCCGCGGATTTGGTGGAGGCGAGCGCAGCTACGGCGGCGGCGCCGAATACGGCGGAGGAAGCTCCTTTGGAGGCGACCGCAGCCGAGGCGATCGCGGCGGACGTGGAGGCCGAACAGGCGGACGCGGCGGACGTTTCTAGTTCAATCGACGCTCCGGCATTTGCCGGAGCGCCCCTTTTATTCCCAGGCCACTAGGCCAAGCTCGCTCGGAATCTCTACATCCGGGTGACTGGGAACGACGCGCACTGTGTAGCCGTGATAGCCCGGCGTTCCACACAAGATTTGTCCCTCGAAGATGTGCTTGCCCTCTTCGAAGCCAACGCGCCGTAGCTCGACGATTTCCGAATCTACGATCTCACGATTGGGGCCAACCTTTCCTGCGAGAGCCTGTACTTTAACGTCCGAAGCTTCAAGATTAACGAGGTCCACTAGTGCGCGGATGCAGCAGGCCGAGCCCACCGAGTTGCTCTTGCCGGCCGTGTCGGTCACGCTAACAACCCGCACATTGCGCCACTCGGCCCGTACCCGGTCGCGCCACTGAAGCGCATCCTTGGCCCGCTCCATTCCGTTCTCTGAAAGCCGCCGAAATGCCGTGGCCGCAGGCATGTAAAACTCCGTGCAGTAGTCGCGAACCATACGGTTGCTTGAGAACTGCGGCGCGAGCTTCATGATGGAGCGCTTCACCATCTGCACCCACGTCCGTGGCACACCGTTCTCTACTCGGTGATAGAACAACGGCGCGATTTCATTCTCCAGCAAGTGATAGAAGGCCCGGCTGTCGAGCCAATCCTGGTGCCCGCCGTCTCCGATCTCGCTCCGGTCGCCGATGGCCCAGCCCACCATCGGATCGAATCCTTCGTCCCACCAGCCATCCAGTATCGAGCAGTTCAGGCCGCCGTTGGGTACGACTTTCATGCCGCTCGTGCCACTCGCTTCATACGGCCGGCGCGGGTTATTCAGCCATAGGTCCACACCCTGCACGAGGCTGCGGGCGACCTGCATGTCGTAGTCCTCGAGGAACACCATGCGGGTGCGGCCCCCTTCGTAGCTGACGAACCGGGAGATCTCCTGAATCAGCTTCTTACCGGCATCGTCTCTCGGATGGGCCTTCCCCGCTACCACGATCTGCACCGGCCGCTCGGGATGGAAGAGAATCTGCTTCAGACGCTCGCGATCTGTGATCATCAGGGTCGCGCGTTTATAAGTAGCGAATCGGCGCGCGAAACCAATGGTCAGCACCCGCGGATCCAGGATCGCGTCGACAACCCCGAACTCGGGTTTGGATGCCGCGCCTCGAGTAATGCTCCTCTGAAGTCGCTTGCGGCAGAACCTTACGAGCTCTCCTCGGCTGTTCTCGATGGCGCTCCAAAGCTCCTCGTCCGGTATTCGCTCGACCGCCTGCCACACTTCGGGGTGCTCCGGATTTCTTCGCCACGAGGGCCCAAGGTGCTCGTCGAATAGTTCCGCCATGCGCTGACTAACCCAGGTCTGAGTGTGGATGCCGTTCGTGATCGCACGGACCGGCACTTCGTCTTCCGGATAATTCGGCCAGCGTGCTCCGAACATGCTGCGCGTGACTTCGGCGTGGAGCTTCGACACGCCGTTCACGTGGTTTGCATTCTCCATGGCTAGCACGGCCATGTTAAAAGCTTCCGCCGGGTTCTGGGGGTCGATGCGGCCGAGCCTCAGGAACTCGTTGAAAGCCAGCCCGGTAGCTGCGACCGATTTGCCCATGTACCGCTCGAGCAGCTCCGGATAGAAGAGATCGAAGCCCGCCGGAACCGGCGTGTGCGTTGTGAACACATTGCCGCTCACCACCACTTGGCGTGCCACCCGGAAGTCGCAGTCGTTCTCCTGCATGAACTCGCGAATCCGCTCAATTGACAAGAAGGCCGCATGGCCCTCGTTCATGTGGCACACGCTCGGACGAACGCCAACAGCGCGCAATGCCTTGAGTCCTCCGATTCCGAGGATCATCTCTTGGCGAATCCGCATCTCCTCATCGCCGCCATATAGCGTGTCGGTGATCCCCTGGTCCGACGGCTGGTTCTCTAAGACATTGCTGTCCATGAGATATAGCTGGACGCGCCCGACGTCTGCGCGCCATACCTGGCAAGTAACGATGCGATCCGGGAACTCAACTTCTATTCGTATCGGCTCCTCTCGCTCGTCGCGCATCAGCGTCAAAGGCATTTGATAGAAGTCGTATTGCGGATAGAACTCCTGCTGCCAGCCATCGTGATTCAAACTCTGGCGAAAATAACCTCGATTGTAGAGCAGCCCAACTCCAACGAGCGGAATCCCAAGGTCGCTGGCCGCTTTCAAGTGATCGCCGGCCAAAACGCCAAGACCACCGGAGTAGATGGGCAACCCCTCGGAAATCCCGAATTCGGCGCAAAAGTAGGCGATGGTCGTACGGTCGCGCTCGCCCGGATAAGTCTTCTCGAACCACGTCTCGGCGGCGAGGTACCGTTCGAGCTCGTCCGCCGCCTGATTCAACCTGGACACGAATACGTGGTCCCCTGCGAGCCTGATCAGCCGTTCCTCGGGGATCCGATTCAAAAATGCGATCGGATTGTGCTCGACCGCGTTCCAAAGGTCCTTGTCGATGCTTCGAAACAAGTCGCGCGACTCGTGGTGCCAAGTCCACCGGAAATTCGAGGCGAGCTTCTTGAGCGGCTGAATCTTCTTGGGCAAGTCCGCGGAAACCTCGAAGGCGCGAGAAAACTTCGGATGTTTCATGTACCGGTAATCATTTTGGGCCATTCTGGGCCCCTCCCCAGTGTCGCCGCTCAGGGGGCTCATTCACATTGCCCAATCAGAGCCTGATAAACTGGGGCGGTTCCATGCTCGAGATCAAGCAGATCGATGTGTTCTACGGCGCTATCCAGGCGCTACGCGGTGTATCGCTGTCGGTGGCCGAGGGCGAAGTGGTTGCCATCATCGGCTCGAATGGCGCGGGTAAGAGCACGCTGCTGCGAACTGTGAGCGGCATCCTTCGTCCTCGAAACGGAACGGTGGAATTTAAGGGCCAGGACATCGTTGCCTGCCCCCCGCACGAAATCGTGAAGCTCGGCATTTCGCAGTCGCCCGAAGGACGGAAAATTTTCACGAACATGAGCGTGCTGGAGAACCTGCAGCTCGGAGCGTTCATCCGTAAGGACGCCGAGGTGGGTAAGGACCTGGAAGATGTGCTCACCCGATTTCCGCGCTTGCGCGAGCGCCTGAAGCAGAACGCAGGAACCCTCAGTGGAGGCGAGCAGCAGATGCTCGCGATCGGCAGAGCGCTCATGTCTCGACCCCGGCTGCTGCTCCTCGACGAGCCCAGCCTTGGGCTCGCTCCAAACCTTGTCACGGAGATCTTCAACATCGTGCTGGACCTCAATAAGGAGGGCCGCACAATCCTCATCGTGGAGCAAAACGCGAACCGAGCCCTCGAAGTGGCGAATAGGGCGTACGTGCTCGAAACCGGCTCGATCGTGCTAGCTGGAACCGGCGAAGAGCTGCTTCACGACCCTAAGGTCAAAGAGGCCTACCTGGGAGGCTAAGTGGCCACCGGCTACATAGACCTGAAGACCCTGCGCTTCGAAAAGCTTTCCGAAGCGCACATCAAGCCCATCCTCGAGATCGAGCGTGCGTCGAATGGCGCGCCTTGGTCCGAGCGAAGCTTTCGGAACGAGATCGAGCACAGGGACGGCGCGTTCGTGGTCGCGCTGCTGAGTGGCCAGGTCGTGGGATTTGGAGCCGCTTGGATGGTCATCGACGAGGCCCATATCACGAACGTCGCAGTGGCGCCCGAGCATAGAAGGCATGGCATTGGCCGCCGCATGATGATCCACTTGCTCCAAGCCTCAAAGCAGCGGGGCATGACGTGCTCCACGCTGGAAGTCCGCGCTGGTAACGAAGCAGCCATTCGGCTCTACGAGCAGCTCGGCTACGAGGTGGCAGCACGGCGCAAAGGCTACTACCCGGACAACAAGGAAGATGCGGTGGTCATGTGGCTCTACGGTCTGGAGACCTGGGAGCCGCCAAAGCCTTGAAGCTGTTCCAAGGACCAATTCTAGCGATCGAGTCGAGCTGCGACGAAACGAGTTGTGCCATCGTATCCGGGCGGCAGGTTCTCTCGAACGTTGTGTCTAGCCAAGCCGAACTCCACAGGAAATGGGGCGGTGTGGTCCCCGAGGCCGCTGCCCGGGCGCACGTTCAGGCTATCGTGCCGGTGATCGACCAGGCGCTTTCGGACGCGAGATTGGAGCTGAGCCAAATCGAAGGCGTTGCGGCGACGAATCGACCGGGCCTCATCGGCGCGCT
>JAICWL010000098.1 GCA_025934835.1 Fimbriimonadaceae bacterium | reverse complement strand
GTTCGCCATCATCACATTCACACAAGCCTGGAACCCGAACCAGACCGCAACGCCGCCCAAAACCAGCATCGCATAGCGGCTTTTCACGCGTTGCGCAAGATAGAACATTCGCCACACGATCGAGCCCACAACCGCCAGAACGAATAGCGACCCCAAAAGGCCGAACTCCTCGCCCACGGTCGCCATGATGAAGTCGGTCGTCGTCGCCGGAAGAACGTGCTTGGTGCGGCCGTTTCCGATGCCCACGCCTAACACGCCGCCCGCGGCCATGCCAAGCTCGGACTGAACAGTCTGGTACCCGACGTCATCGACGTTCTGTCGGCTCCAGCGCTGCAGGTGGTTCGTTACCCTGTCCATTCGGTACGGCTCCTTCTTCACCATCACGACGCACCCGCCGATCGCCACAACCAAGCAGACTATCAGCGACTTGCGCGAAACTCCCGCCATGATGAACATCATGAAACCGATCACCGCGACGACCGCCGCCGTGCCGAGGTCCTTGCCGTGTTCGATGAGAAGTATCGAGATGAGCACGCCGATGCCGGGGAGGGCCCTGGCCAATTTGGGCACGAAGATCGTATCGAGCCAATGAACGGTGTTCTTGCGCGGCTTCAGGTTCGTGGGCCACGGCTTGCGGTCGGCAAGCAGCGAGGCTAGAAAAACAATGGTCGCAAGCTTCGCGAACTCCGACGGCTGCACCATGATCGGACCGATGTTGATCCATCTCGCAGCCCCGTTTTGCGCATGACCGGCAACTTCTACCCCTACGAGCAACAGCAGACTTGCCGCCCAAACCCAAACTGCCAGCTTTCGAAATAGCTCGGGACGCAGGGAGCCGACGAGGTATGACAGCCCCATGGCGATAGGAAGAAAGATCGCCTGCATGATGAACTCATGGCCTAGGAAGCCCTTGTTCATGGCGATTGAGCGAGCGTAGCCTGCATCGTAGATGATGAAGAGCCCGACAAGCGAGGCCAGACACGCAAGGAAGAAAAGCGCTGGGTCTTGCAGCTTCTGTGCGCGGTTCATGTACGGAGCCACTCCTTGGCCATCGCCTTGAAGACGTCGCCGCGCTCGCGAAAGTCTCGAAACTGGTCGGTGCTCGCGCAACCTGGCGCAAGCATGATTGTCTCGCCACTTTTCGCCGCTGCTGCGGCTGCTTCAAAGGCGTGATCTAGTGTATCGAAAACTTCATAGTTTCCGTCTAGCATCTGGCTCAAATCTGCTGCATCCGTGCCAAAAATGTAGGCCCTGTGTCCGCTTTCGGCGAGATAGTCGCGAAGCGGCGCGAAATCGAGCCCCTTGTTCACTCCGCCGATGAGCAGATGGGCCCTTCCTACGACGGATTTTGCCGAGCTCACGACCGCCTCAGGGTTCGTGCACATCGAGTTGTTCACGACCTGCACGCCGCGCTTCTCGCCCACGAACTCCATTCGATGAGCGAGTCCTGAGTACGACCGGAGACCCACGCCGATCGGCTCGGCCGCGACGCGGCCCTCCCCCACGACAGCCGAGGCGAGCAGACCCGCAGCCATCGCGTTCGCAAGGTTGTGCCCTTGTATCCGCGGCAGATCCTCCAGAGGGACGACGAGGTCGAGAATGCGCAGGTCACCTTCCTGGAGACAGGCGTCTCGCCCTTCGGCGCCGAACGTGAGTAATGCGGGTCCCTTCGGAACTCGCGCCTCTAGCTCGGCGGGCACGATTGCATGCTCGCCGGGCCCCATGGCATCGAAAATGCGCAGCTTGGTCCGGGCATAGTCCGAAGCATCCTCATAGCGATCGAGGTGGTCGGCCCCGATGTTGGTGATCGCCGCCGCTTGCGGCTTGAATTGTGAAACCCACTCGAGCTGGAACGAGCTGACCTCGGCGACCAGCACTTGCTCGGGCGTGGAATTCAGCGCGGCTTCGGTGAGGGGAGCCTCGGCGTAACCCGAGCCGAATATGTTGCCGCACAGAACCGCCTCGCGACCGCAGGCTCGCAAGCATAGATAAGTCATGACCGTCGTCGTGCTCTTACCGTTAGTCCCCGTGATCGCCACGATCGGCGCCCGGGTGATGCGGTACGCGAATTCGATCTCGCCGATGACCTCGATGCCCGTATGCAACGCGGGATGACTTCGGGGCACCGCGGGGTTCACCACGAGCAGGTCGGCGCCGGTTACTGGGTCGCCCTGCCAGCCAAGGTGCAGTGCGATCTCTTCCCTCTCGGCTTCGTCGGCGAGCTCGGGCTTGGCCAGTGCGTCTCTCGACTTCTGGTCGTACACGACAGGCTCGGCGCCCAGGCGCTTCGCCGCTCGCGCGATGGCGAGGCCGCTTCGGCCGAGGCCGAGCACCGCGATTCGCCGGCCCTTCACCTACGGAATCTCCGAAGTCAGAACGCTTGCAAGCGGGAGTGCGACGATCGAAACGGCGATGGCCGCGCAAATGACCTGCACGAGGGCGAAAGTCCACACCACTCGTGACTCCGGCCAGCCCGCTTTCTCGAATGCGTGGTGGATCGGCGTGTACGGGAACAGCCGCTTCCCACGCAGCTTCACGCTCAGGATTTGTAGAGGCACGGGTACCAGCTCAGCGATCATAACAAGCCCCGCGATAACCACGATGAGCAGCCCTGTCGCCGAGAACTGAGGGGTCGGGAGCGAGCTCGGGCTATACGTCCGGAAGCCGTCGGGCGACGTGAAAACCCAGCCGGGGCCCATGCCGCGCGGAGCGAAAATAACAGCCGATGCCGCGCAGCCGAGCACTGCTCCGATGGCGAGCGAACCCACGTCGCCCATGAAAACCCGCGCCGGAGGCGCATTGAGAAAGAGGAACGGCACAATTGCCGCGAGAATCGGCACGAGCATCCAGCTGATCGGCGCGTAGCCGGTGTGGATTGAGCCGATAAGGCAAAACGCTCCGCCGAGGCCGAGGAGCAGACTCGCGGCGAGGCCGTCCAGGCCGTCGGAGAAATTGTAGGCGTTCGAAAAGAACAGGATCGTAAACACGCCGATGGCCAGTCCCGCCGGATTTGGCCCATACATCATGTATCCGCCGATCAGCCCGGCAACGAGCTGCATCAAGATCTTTTGCTTCCATCCGAGGCCGCGCTTGCCAGGAATCATTCGCGGCACCACATAGTCGTCCACGAACCCGATCGCCGCGAACAGCGCGAAAAGCACCAGCGCGACCAGTGGCATGTTTGGCCCGCCGCTTTGGGAACCGATCTCCGCCGCGGCGAATGCAAGACCGGGCACCGCTCCCGCTGCGACGATCAGTCCGCCCATCGTGGGAGTCCCTTGCTTCGCCTGGTGCGTTTCCGGCGCGTACTGGCTGACCGTCTGACGCGATTTCATCGCCAGGAGCAGGGTAAGGATCGGCTTGGCCGCGACCGCGGCTACGACGAGCGACAGCCAAAACGACCAGATTTCGGAACGCAAGATCACGGACGCACCTCTTGGCGTGGCAGCGCCCGCTCCAAGCCCAGTGCGCGGCTTCCCTTGACGAGCGCCACATCGCCCACCTCCATATCGGAGAGAAACCGCTCGACCTGTTCGATCGAATCCGCCTTGGTCAACCGGTCTTCCGGCAGCCCGGCTTCGACCGCAGCCTCGTACACGTACCGCGTCGGCTCGCCGATCAGCAGCACGCGATCGATCCTGGATGCGGCAAGCGATCTCCCAACCGACCGGTGCGCCTCTATCGTGTGCTCGCCCAGTTCCTTCATCTCCCCGATTACAGCGAGCCTCCTACCCGACACCGGAAGCTCCGCCAGCGTTTCGATGGCGGCGATCATACTCGGTGGGGCGGCGTTGTAGGTATCGAGCAAGACGGTAGCTCCGCCAAGGGCGACGACCTCCATGCGCATCGGCGGCAGCTTGGCCCCGCTCAGGCGGTGGGCTGCCTCCTCCGGCTCGACTCCGGCCTCGCTCGCGGTCAAAACCGCTCCGGCCGCGTTCAGGGCGATGTGCCTGCCGACTGCCGGAAGCGTCGCGTGCCACGAGCTAGCGCCGAGCGAGCCCTCCACCTCGCACGAGGACCAGGAAAGCGGTCGATAGTCGGTTATTCGACACTCGGCAGTCGATCCTGCGCCGAACGTGCGCACTCGGCCGCTTCGGACTTTGCTGCGCAGGACGTCGGCGAACGGGTCCTCGTTCCAAACGATGCCGACTCCCTCGGGGCCCAGCGCTTCGAACAGCTCCCCTTTGGCCTGTGCGATTCCTTCCCGCGAGCCCACTTGAAGCATGTGCGAGTACCCGATGTTCGTGATCAACCCGATAGTCGGTTTTGTAAATGCAGCTAAATGGGCGATCTGTCCAAATCCTCGCATGGCCATCTCTGCAACGACCGCCGCGGTGTCCGGCTCGATCTCAGCCCACAGGAGCGGCGCAGTGTATTCGGTATTGCGGTTCCCTTCGGTCTTGGCAATCCGCCCCAGGGGAGAAAGAGCGGCGGCCACCAGCTCCTTGGTCGTCGTCTTTCCCGCACTGCCTGTGATTCCCACGACCGGCCCGTTGAATCTGCTCCGTAGCTCACTTGCGAATCTCGCGAGCGCATCGGCGAGGTTCGGCGTCAGGATGTTGTGCCCGGACACGGGCCGTTCGATC
Source organism: Fimbriimonadaceae bacterium (assembly GCA_025934835.1). Taxonomy (GTDB): domain Bacteria; phylum Armatimonadota; class Fimbriimonadia; order Fimbriimonadales; family Fimbriimonadaceae; genus Fimbriimonas. The sequence goes on along the minus strand of JAICWL010000098.1, from coordinate 5,935 downwards.
AAGCCGCCTACTGCGCCGCGCTGAAGCGCGGCGCCCACGAAATCGTGCCCATCGACATTTTCGCCCCGGATCGCGAGAAACAAATCTCCGGGGCGCACCTCGCGGGAGTCCGTTGCGAAGCCGGTAACCGGGAGGTCCGCGCAATTTGCCGTGAGCTCTGCGCCCATCAGGCCCGAGAGCTCGCCGAGGGTAAACCGCCTCAATTCAAGGCCTCGATCGCTTCACGCGCGAGCTCGCGGTCGTCCATATGCACCTTCGTGCGCCCGATGATCTGGTAATTCTCGTGCCCCTTTCCGGCGATCACGACCACGGCGCCCGGGCTCGCAAGACTCACCGCTCGCGCGATCGCCTCGCGTCGGTCGACGATCTCCTCCGATCGACTGCCCGCTACGATGCCCGCGCTAACCTCCGATAGGATCGCCTCCGGATCTTCCGTTCGCGGATTGTCACTTGTGACGACCGTCACGTCCGACCTCTCGCTGGCCGCGCGAGCCATCTTCGGCCGTTTCGTTCGATCTCGATCGCCACCACAGCCGAAAACGGTGATCACCTGTTTCGCGCCGAGCGCACGCACCGAATCCAGAAGCTTTTCAAGCGCGTCGGGCGTATGCGCGTAGTCGACGATCACTCCGATGCCGCGGTCGTTTCGAACGGCTTCGAACCTGCCGGGGACCGGGTGCACCTCCGGCAGCAGCTCGGCCACCTGCCCAAACTCGAAACCTAGAGCGAGCATCCCCGCCGCGGCTGCCAGCGCATTCGAGAAATTGAATCTGCCGCCGAGCGGCACCGTAACGCGGCGGTCCGCCCCTCGATAAGAAAGACTCATGTCGATCGATTCGACTCCGACCCGGATAGCCTCGCCGCGCAAATCTCCATCCGACTCGCCAAACGAAATCGAGGGCTGGAATTCTACGGCCCACCGTCTGCCAACCGGGTCGTCCACATTGAACGCCGGCGTGAACTGCTTTCCGGTTTGCCTAGGCAGGTCTCGGAACAGCCTCTTCTTCGCGTCCGCGTACCGCTCCATGCTGCCGTGGTAGTCGAGGTGGTCCTGGGTGAGGTTCGTGAAGATGCCGGCGTCGAACTCGATTCCGTCCGCACGCCGCTCCTCCAACGCATGAGAGGACACCTCCGTGGCCAGGGCTCGAACGCCCTTTTCCCTGGCTTCGGCGAGCATGTTGAATAGGTCGACGGCGAAGGGCGTCGTGTTCTGGAGTTCTCGATCCTCGCCGGGGAGCTGAAAGCCGAGCGTGCCGAGGTACGCGGCGCTCAGCCCGGATGCTCTCAGCATGTCTCGCAGAAGCCATGCCGTGGTGGTCTTGCCGTTCGTGCCGGTAACGCCTACGACGCGCATGTCTCGCGTAGGAGAATCGAAGAACGTGCGGCAAACACGCCAAATCGCCTCGTTGAAGGCTTCCGGTTCGAGCAGCGCGCAGCCCAGCCCGCTTGCTTCCGAAAGCTCGACCCCTTCATTCGAATAAACGAGAGCGGCGACAGCGCCTCGAGCGGCCGCGTCCGGAATGAATTGCTGGCTGTCCGTGCTCATGTGGGGCATGCACACGAACAGAGATCCGCTTTCGGCCTTGCGGCTGTCGATCGTCAACGAGCGGATTTCGGCGTCGGCCTTTCGAATGGGCGTGCTCACGCTCGCAGTCTCGAGCAACGCCGAGAGCCTCACTCGGCGCTCGCCACGGCTCCAGGTGCGATGCCGTATCGACGGATTACCGCTTTGGCCAGCGAAAGAAACACGGGGCCTGCCACTGTTGCACCATAATACTTGCCGTTCGTCGGATGGTTCACCATGACCAGGATCAGCGCTTTGGGATTGGGCGCGGGGACGAAGCCCACGAAGTTCGCAACGTAGCCGGAAGTCCCGCCGCCGATCTTTTGCGCCGTGCCGGTCTTGCCGGCAAGCGTGTAACCAGGAATCCGCAGCGATTTGCCCGTGCCTTCATCCGACTGGATAACGGCCTCCATGCAGTGCATGACCTCTTCGGCGGTCTGTGTCTTGACGATCCGATCCGGCTGCCCGGTCGGCACTTCGGAGGCACCGATCTTCTTGACCAGCCGCGGTGGAATTCGCACGCCGCCGTTACCCAGCATTGCGAATGCCGAAGCGAGCGCGATCGGAGTCGTCGTTATCGATTGGCCGAATCCAACGGTGGCCAGTTGCAGAGGCTTGGCGTACTCGTTGTAATTGAATAGCCCCCGACTCTCCTTGGGCAGCCCGAGATTGGGCTTCTTCAGGATTCCAAGGTGCTCGACGTATTTGAGAAAGTCGGTTCGGCCCACCTTGAGCGCCCAGGTCGCCGCGGAAACATTGCAGCTCTTGGCGATAGCGCTCATCGCGTCGACGGCGCCGTGTGCCCGGTTGCCGTGATGCGAATCGCACCGGACGCGCCACGCGCTGTTGATGTGTAGCTCGCCGGTGCAGTTGATCACGTCGTTCATGTGCACTTTGCCCGAATCCAGGCCCTTGGCGAGCGTCAGGATCTTGAAGGTCGAGCCAGGCTCGAGAACGCCCATAATAGCTGGGTTGAAGCCCGTGTTCTTGCTCAAATCCCCTTCGGTGCCGTCGGGATTGTAGGGCGAGAACGACGGCCAGTTCGCCATCGCAAGCACGTCGCCGGTGTGCGGATCGAGAATGATCGCCACGCCGTCATCCGCCTTGTTGGCCTCGACTGCCTTCCGAATCTCCGCCGATGCCGCAGATTGAAGGTCGCTGTCGATGGTGAGCGTGATCGAGTCGCCATCTTTGCGCGGGGCGCTTTCCTTCTCGAGCCGCATCGGAAGGAAAGCTCCAGACCTATCCGTAAGGCCCACTTTGAGGCCGTCGCGGCCCGCGAGAAGCTTGTTCTTGCTGGCTTCGAGCCCCATTTGGGCGATTCCGTCTCGGACGAAGCCGACGAGGCACGCGGCGTCTGCGCCGAGCGGATACGCCCGCCGGCCGGTTGAGCGCAAAGACACTCCGCTACACCGCCACTCCTCTCGCAAAGCGTTCACGGCTTGGTATTGCTCGGAGCTGATCGGCCTTTTCCAGACGCGGCTCCTTTCGTCGCTCGCTGCCAGCGAGGAGAATTCGGTAGCCGGGATGCCGGTCGCCTGGGCCAGGCTGAGATAGAAAGGATCGCAGTGCGGAATGCGGTCGAACCGAACGTTCAGCTCATAGGCGTCTTCGTCGTAGGCGAGCGGCTTGCCGGTGCTGTCGAGAATGGTGCCGCGCTTGGCGCGATCCACCATGCTCAATGTAAACCGTTTCGTGTCGCGGGCAAGATCGAGCGTGTGCGATCGCTCCACCGTTTGGAGCTTCGCCTGGCTAATCACGGCCAGCAAGAAGAGCAGCCCCATGCCCTGGGCTGCTCGGGAAACCCCGGGCTGTTTCCGACGTTCAGTCATGGGCCGCCGCTGATTTGGCTAGCTGGTCCGGCGCCACGAACCCGTGAAGCTGGGCCCATTCTTCGATGGCCGAAACGCTCGAGAGGCGGTCGACCGTGTTCTGTAAGTTCGCTTCCGCTGCCCTGGCCTCGTTTGCTCGAGCCACCGCGCGAATTCCCTCGCACCGAGAGCTCTCCACCATGACGTTTCCGGCAAGACTGCTGGCCGAGAACGCAACGAATGCCACGGCGCCGAACATCAGCGCCTTGCCGGTGACGACCGCAACGCGGCTGACTCGGCGAGGTGTCTGTTCGACGATGCGCACGCGCACGCGCACATCGGGCTTTGCGGTGCGGGCGCTGGGGGCGACGGGATAATGGCGAACCTCCGTTCGCGGACGATCTTCGACGAGGCGAGATTCGATGAAAGGTGCGCTCATCCTTGGCTCATGCTCCTTGCTTAGGGGACATCCTTGTCCCCTTGCTGCTTCCTTGCAAACTTAGATGCGGGCCCTCCGCAGTGAGCGGAGCTTGGCGCTCCGCGCTCGAGGGTTGCCGGCGATCTCTTCGGCGGATGGGAGCCGCGGCTTGCGCGCGAGCTGCGCGAAGCCGTTCTGCTCCAGCCGACGAAATTCGTTCTTGACGATGCGGTCTTCTCCGGAGTGATAACTCAGGACCACCATCGTCCCGCCCGGGGCAAGGGCTTCCGCTAAGCCGCCGAGCGCTTCCGACAGGCTGTCCAGTTCTCCGTTCACCGCGATGCGGACTGCTTGGAAAGTGCGCGTGGCCGGGTGAATTCTCTTGTCCCGTGCGCCGACCGGCACCGCCGCATTGACCGCCTCTACCAGGTCGGTCGTCGTCTTGAGCGGCTTCGACTTGCGGATCTCGACGATCTTGCGCGCAATCGCTTTGGCCCACCGCTCGTCCCCCAGGTCCCAAAGGATTCGCTCGATCTCCTGAGGCGAGAGCCTGTTCAGGAGCGCGGAGGCGGGTTCGCCTCTCGTGCGGTCCATCCTCATATCCAAAGGCCCCTCGGCAAGAAAAGAAATACCTCTCTCCGGGTCCTCGATCTGCGCGCTGTTCAGGCCGAGGTCGAGGAGAATTCCGTTCGGAATAAGCCCAAGACGCGCCAGCAGCCCCGGGAGATTCCGGAAATCTGCATGTTCGAGAATCAATCGTACTCCGCTCATTTGCTGCAGGCGCGCTCGAGCAGTTTCCAGCATCGTCCGGTCCCAATCGACGCCGACCAGCGTTCCGCCCGGGCTAACCGATTTGGCGAGCATCTCGGAATGGCCGCCAAGCCCCAGCGTTCCTTCGGCAACGACGTCGCCCGGCTTGAGATCGAGCTCGGATAGAACTTCTCGAAGCATTACAGGACGGTGGATCGACACGTCGTCTCCTCTAGCGCGGGTGGAAAGGAGCGCGCTCCCGGCAAGTGTTGGGCAGCTTTGCGCTATCATTCCTACACTCATCTGTCCACCATCTTGCTTCTAGCACGTTCTAACAGATCCCTGCGCTCCTGGCCGTAGCTATCGGGATTGTTCAGATAGTTTTGATACTCTTCCGCGTCCCATATTTCGAGCCGGTCGAACGCGCCAACGAGAATGACCTTCTCTCTTAGTCCGGCCAGTTCGCGCAATTTGGAAGGCACCACTACGCGCCCTTGAGCGTCGCAATTCAGCTCGTCTTCTGCGGTACCTAAAATTAATCTTGTAAACTGCTGTCTACCGGAACTGCTTGGCGGATAGGCGCCGATCTCAGAGAGAATGTCTTCCCAGCAGGATTCGGGATAGGCGGTGAGACAGCCCACTTCGCCGAGGGCGATTACGAAGTCGTTGCCAAGACGCTCGCGCTTCTTCTTGGAGATGAGAATGCGGCCCTTGCCATCGATGGTGGCCTCGTCCGTGCCAAGGAGCGGCTTTGATTTCGAATCTGAAATACCGCCACCACCCATGCCTGACATCTCACGTGAGACCCTGAGAAATTACGCGGACGGCTACCGCATCCATGCTCGCCGTCCGCCAATACTGGGATGAGCACCCCGCCCTTCCCGGTTGATTTCGCAGCCCTTCCTGGGCTGTTCCTTCCACCTGGATGGGATATTACTGGGACTTACGTGGGAATGCAAGGACATCCATAGTTTTGCGGGCCAATTTCGCAATTTTCCACCTTTGTGGCATTAGATGTAGACACATGGTAACGTGTTCTTTCCAGAGGTTATTCACTCTCATAAACTGTCCGGGCAGAGTGTGAACAACGTGTGGAGAACTAGCGGTAGTGCCTGCCAATCGGAAGCAAGCCGAAACGGCGACTGGCGAGGCCTTAGAATAAACTTGGGCGCCAAGGAGGAGGCAGGCTTATGATGAAGCTTTCGAGTAAATCGATTACTTTTCGATGCGAACCAAACTGGCATCGAGCACGTCGGCGTTCATTTTGATCTTGTCGATCGCGCCGGCCGACGGCTCCTTGTCCAGCGCGATCTGCGCGATCGCGGCTCGGGCGCCTCTCAGCACCACGTTCTCCATCTCCTGAACGCTAACGCCTTCATCCTTAAGGACTCC